>NZ_JBEYJD010000032.1:0-120953 GCF_040636125.1 Streptomyces sp. NPDC006733
CTGTCCGCCTCCCAGGCCAACCTGGAGCGCATCATCGACGGCGTTCTGGCGCAGATGCCCCCGGGCTTCGGCCTGACGATGGCGGCCGCCACCGCCACCGCCCTGCTCCTCGCCGGCACCACCGGTCCGCCGCAGGTGCCGGCGGGCGGCCGCCGGAGTGATGACACACCCATCATGACAGGTCAGAGGGCATTTTCGTAGGACGAACAGCACGTCGGGAAGACCTTGTTGGGGCCCCTGGCGAACTCGCAGAATCACCCTCATGAATCACTCCCCGAACGTCGATCACGAAGCCATCCTGCGAGCACGCGCGACGCTGCTCGGCTCCGGAACTGTCGGCCTTCACGAGGAGATCAGGGCGTACCGGGTGCTCGCCCACGTCGGCCCGCTGACGTATCTGCCGAAGCTGAGCCGTGCCCTGCTGGAGTTCGGCGAGAAGGAGTTCACGCACCAGCCCGAGATCCGCCTGAACCTGACCGCCGAAGCACTCGACGCCGCCCGCGCACTGGACGCGTCGGACCCGCAGCGGTCGGAGCTGCTGTCGAACGCGCTGGACGCCTACCGGCGTCAGCTGGAGGTACTCGGCCGGCCGGTCGACAGCCTCGCGATCGGCGAGGAGGGGGAGCGGCCTCAGCCGTAGTCGGGGTAGCCCCACTCCAGGTCGATGTCCGCCCCGGGCGCGACGGCGCGGACCGCGTCGGCGACGTCGCGCTCGAAGGCGGGGCTCCAGCGGGCGAAGCCCGAGATGCTCAGCGGGTGGCCGTCGGTCATCACCTTGACCCAGTGGGGGCTGCGGTAGACCGAGACGCTCACCTCCTTCTCGATCGAGTGCTCCCGCAGGACCGGTTCGAGGGCCGCCTCCACCGCGTCGGCCTCCTCCGCGGAGGCGAGATCGTTGATGTGGAGCGACAGGTCGATGTTCACGGACATGGACCGGACCCTACTGGGACGCACCGGCGCGGAACAACAGCGGTGCGGCGGAGGAACCCGGGTAGGTGTGCCGTGCACAGGATGTCCAGGGTGGGGCGTTCGCGGACGAGGGGGCAGGATGACAGCCGATCGGCGCAGACTGCGGTCGGGCACGGTGGTGCTGGGCGGCATGGGACTGCTGGCGGTGAGCCTCGTCGCGTGCTCGTCCTCGTCGGATCCCGACAAGCGGTGCGTGAACCCGACGACGTACAAGAAGGTGGACGACAAGGAGTGCCGTGACGGCGGCTCCGGCCGCTACTACTACGGCGGCTCGGTGCACAACGGCACCGTCTCCGGCGGCGGGTTCGACAAGTCGTCGGTCAAGCGCGGCGGCATCGGCCACGGCGGCTCCGACTCCGGTGGCGGCTGAGACGATGCGCGAGAGCACCGCCGGGAGCCGTCGATGAGACGCCACACCACCGCCCCACGCCCCGACTGGCAGAACATCGTCGAGCAGCAGGGCGTCATCTACCCCCTGACCCGGTACCCGGACGGTTCACTGCGTCCGTACTGGGACGAGAGCGCCTACTACTCCTTCACGCTGCCCGAGGTCGAAGCGCTCGAGGACGTCGTGGAGGAGCTGCACCGGCTCTGCCTCGACGCGGCGGCGTACATCGTCGAGCACGACCGCTTCGCCGACCTCGGCATCACCGACCGCCGGCTGACCGGGCTGATCGCCGAGTCCTGGCGCCGCCGCGCCGAACTGCCGTCCCTGTACGGGCGGTTCGACCTGCGGTACGGCGGGGTGGACGGCGGTCCCGCCAAGCTGCTGGAGTACAACGCCGACACCCCGACCTCACTGGTCGAGGCGGCCAGTGCCCAGTGGTTCTGGATGGAGGACCGCTTCCCCGGCGCCGACCAGTGGAACTCGCTGCACGAACGGCTGGTCGCCGCCTGGAAGCGGCAGGCGCCGCTGCTGGCCCCCGGCCCCGTGCACTTCGCGCACTCGGACGCCGACGAGCTGGGCGAGGACCTGATGACGGTCGCCTACCTGCGCGAGACGGCCGAGCAGGCGGGTCTCGCGACCGAGGCGCTGTCCGTCGAGCGGATCGGCTGGGACGAGCTGACGGGCCGGTTCGTGGACGAGCGGCTGGGGTTCATCCGCAGCTGCTTCAAGCTCTACCCGTGGGAGTGGCTGGTGGCCGACGAGTTCGGCCCGCAGGTCCTGGACACCCTCGACAACGGCGGTGGGACGGGCGCGACCTGCTGGATCGAACCGGCCTGGAAGATGCTGCTGTCGAACAAGGCGCTGCTGGCGATCCTGTGGGAGCGCAACCCCGGCCACCCCCACCTGCTGCCCGCGTACCTGGACGGGCCGCGCGAACTCGCCGACGGCCCCGGGTACGTGGTGAAGCCGCTGCTGGGCCGCGAGGGCGCGGGGGTCACCCTGCACGAGCCCGGCGCGCCGCCCGCCGTGCCCGACGGGCCGTCCTGCTACCAGGAGCTGGCGCCGCTGCCCGACTTCGACGGCAACCGCGTCGTGCTGGGCGCGTGGGTGGTGGAGGACGAGGCCGCCGGTCTGGGGATCCGCGAGTCGGCGGGACCCGTGACGGACGAGTACGCGCGCTTCGTGCCGCACATCATCGGCTGAGCACCGGCCCGGCGGCCGCCGCGTCCCAGCGGGCGCGGTCGGCGGCCGGCGCGTAGTGGCGCAGCGGCTGCGTGGCGCGCAGCAGGGAGCGGAGGGCGGGCAGGCCGCCGCCGACCACACCCGCCGCGCGCGCCTGCACCAGGACGTTGCCCAGCGCCGCCGCCTCGGCGGGGCCGGCCACCACCGGCAGGCCGCAGGCGTCCGCGGTCAGCTGGCAGAGCAGCTCGTTGCGGGCGCCGCCGCCGACGATGTGGACGACGTCGACGTGCCGTCCCGACAGGCGCTGGGCCTGCTCGATCGCGGCCCGGTGCGCCAGCGCGAGGGAGTCCAGGACGCAGCGCACCGTCTCGGCGGGGCCCTGCGGGACGGGGCCGCCGGCCCGGCGGCAGGCTTCGGCGATGCGCCGCGGCATGTCGTGCGGGGCGAGGAAGGCCGGGTCGGCGGCGTCCACGACGCAGCGCAGTGGCGGTGCCTGCGCCGCCCCGGCCAGCAGGCGGTCCAGGTCGTGCTCCAGGCCCGCGTCCCTCCAGGAGCGCAGGCACTCCTGCAGCAGCCACAGCCCCATGATGTTGCGCAGGTACCGGACGGTGCCGTCCACGCCCAGTTCGTTGGTGAAGTTCGCCGCGCGCGAGTCCTCCGTCAGGACGGGCGCGTCCAGTTCCACCCCGGCCAGCGACCAGGTACCACAGGAGATGTACGCGAAGCGGTCGGTGTCCGCGGGCACCGCGGCCACGGCGGACGCGGTGTCGTGCGAGCCGACCGTCACCACCGGCACGGGCCCGCGCAGCCCGGTCGCCTCCAGCACGTCCGGCAGCAGTTCCCCGGCGGGGTCGCCGGGGCGGCGCAGGGGCGCGAAGAGCGACAGGTCGATGCCCAGCCGCCCGGCCACCGCGTGGGCCCAGTCGCCGGTGCGCGGGTCCAGCAGCTGGGTGGTGGAGGCGTTGGTCAGCTCGGTGCCGGCCGTTCCGGTGAGCCAGTACGCCATCAGGTCGGGCATCAGCAGCAGCCGGTCCGCGGCTTCGAGCTGCGAGGTGCCGCGGGCCGCCACCAGCTGGTTGAGGGTGTTGAACGGTGCGTGCTGCACACCGGTGGCCGCGTACAGCTCACCCGGCGGCACCGTCCGCCCCACGCGCTCGGCGACGCCGTCGGTCCGGGGGTCGCGATAGTGGACGGGGTTGCCGAGCAGCGAGCCGTCGGCGGCCAGCAGCCCGTAGTCGACGGCCCAGGTGTCGATCCCGACGGACGCCACGGGACCGGCCGCCCGCAGCCCCTGGAGGATCCCGCGGTACAGCGCCAGCACGTCCCAGTGCAGGGTGCCGCCGACGCGCACCGGCTCGTTGGGGAAGCGGTGGACCTCCTCCAGGGCGACCGACCGCGCGGCCACCCGGCCGACGATGACGCGCCCGCTGGAGGCGCCGAGGTCGACGGCGGCGAAGGCACGGGGGGCACTCGGTGGCATGCGGGGCCTCACAGGAAGAGTTCGGAACGGGGAGCGCCGGCCGCCGCTACCGCAGGAAGGCCGCCGCCACGCCGGCGTCGACGGGGATGTGCAGTCCGGTGGTGTGCGTCAGGTCCCCGCCGGTCAGCGCGAAGACGGCGTTGGCCACGTGCTCGGGCAGCACCTCGCGCTTGAGGAGGGTGCGCTGGGCGTAGAACGCCCCGAGGTCCTCCTCGTTCACCCCGTACACGGCCGCGCGCTGCGCCCCCCAGCCGGCCGCGAAGATCCCCGAGCCCTGGACCACCCCGTCGGGGTTGATGCCGTTGACCCGGATGCCGTGCTCCCCCAGCTCCGCGGCGAGCAGCCGCACCTGGTGGGCCTGGTCGGCCTTGGTGGCGCCGTAGGCGATGTTGTTGGGGCCGGCGAAGACGCCGTTCTTGCTGGAGATGTAGACGATGTCACCGCCCAGACCCTGCTGGACCATGATCCGGGCGGCCTCCCGCGAGGTGAGGAACGACCCGCGCGCCATGATCGCGTGCTGCAGGTCCCAGTCCGCGGCCGTGGTCTCCAGCAGCGGTTTGGAGATGGAGATGCCCGCGTTGTTGACGACCAGGTCCACGCCGCCGAAGGCGAGGACCGCCGCGTCGAACGCCGCCTTGATCTGCTCCTCGCAGGTGACGTCGGCCGCCACCGCCACCGCCCGGTCCGCCCCGCCGAGCTCCTCGGCCACCGCCGCCGCACCGGCCGCGTTGATGTCGGCCACGACCACGCAGGCCCCCTCGGCGGCGAGCCGGTGGGCGATCGCCCGGCCGATGCCGGACCCGGCGCCGGTCACCAGCGCGACGCGGGTCGCCAGCGGCTGCGCGGGAGGCATCCGGCGCAGCTTCGCCTCCTCCAGCTCCCAGTACTCGATGCGGAACTTCTCGGCCTCCTCGATCGGCCGGTACGACGAGACCGCCTCGGCGCCGCGCATCACGTTGACGGCGTTGACGTAGAACTCCCCCGCGACGCGCGCGGTCTGCTTGTCCTTGCCGTAGGAGAACATCCCGACGCCCGGGACGAGGATGACCGCCGGGTCGGCGCCGCGCATCGGGGGCGAGTCGGCCGTCGCGTGCCGCGCGTAGTAGGCGGCGTACTCCTCGCGGTAGCCGGCGTGCAGCTCCCGCAGCCGCTCCACCGCCGTGTCGAGCGGGGTGTCGGCGGGCAGGTCCAGGACCAGCGGGCGGACCTTGGTGCGCAGGAAGTGGTCCGGGCAGGAGGTGCCCAGGGCGGCCAGCCGGGGGTGCTCGGCGCGGGCGAGGAAGTCCAGCACGGCCTCGGAGTCGTCGAAGTGGCCGACCTGCGGGCGGTCGGCGGAGGCCAGCGAGCGCAGCACCGGTGCCAGCGCGGCCGCCCTGGCCCGGCGCTCCGCCGGGGGCAGTGGCGCGTACCCGGGCAGCAGCGGCCCGAAGGGCTCGGCGCTGCCGCGCCGGTCGAGGAACTCGGCGGCCGTGCGGATGATGTCGAGGGAGTTGCGCTCGCATTCCTGCGAGGTCGCGCCCCAGGCGGTGATGCCGTGGCCGCCGAGCACGCACCCGATGGCCTGCGGGTGCGCCGCCTGGACGGCGGCGATGTCCAGGCCCAGTTGGAATCCCGGGCGCCGCCACGGCACCCAGGCCACCCGGTCGCCGAAGCACTCCTTGGTCAGCGCCTCGCCGTCGGCCGCGCAGGCGAGCGCGATACCGGAGTCCGGGTGCAGGTGGTCGACGTGCTCGGCGCCGACCAGGGCGTGCATCGCGGTGTCGATGGACGGCGCCGCCCCGCCCCTGCCGTGCAGGCAGTAGTCGAAGGCGGCCACCATCTCGTCCTCACGCTCGACACCCGGGTAGACGTCGACCAGGGCCCGCAGCCGGTCCAGCCGCAGCGCCGCCAGCCCGGACGCCTGCAGCGTGCCCAGGTCGCCCCCCGAGCCCTTGACCCACAGCAGCTCGGTGTCCTGCCCGGTCACCGGGTCGGTGGCGGTGCCCTTGGCGGAGGTGTTGCCGCCGGCGTAGTTGGTGTTGCGGGGGTCGGCGCCCAGCCGGTGGCTGCGCGCCAGCAGCTCCGCCGCCTGCGGGTGCAGTTCTGCGGTCATCGTTCAATCCCTTGCGCGTGGAAGCGGAGTGGTGGGCCGGCGGAGAGAGAGGGGTCGGCGGCGGGCGCGGTGGTGGGGGCGGTTACGCGCCCCAGCCCGCCTGCGTCCCGCCGACCCGCTCGGCGACGATCCGGTCGGCCCAGCCGGAGCGCTTGTAGGCGGCGATCGGGTCCGGGTCGATGCCCTGCTCCTCGCGGACCTCGCGCAGCAGCGGGCGGACGTCGGTGTTGTACGCGTCCATCAGGACGGCGTTCGCCTCCAGCACCTCGCCGGCCTGCTGGGCGGCGCGCAGCGCGGCCGCGTCGACCAACAGCGCCTTGGCGGTGGCCTCCTGCACGTTCATCACCGACCGGATGATCGCCGGGATCTTCGCCTCGATGTTGTGGCACTGGTCGAGCATGAACGCCACCCCGGTCGCGGGCGCCAGCCCGCCGCCGCGCACCACCTCGTACATGATCCGGAAGAGCTGGAAGGGGTCCGCCGCACCGGCCATCAGGTCGTCGTCGGCGTAGAAGCGCGAGTTGAAGTCGAAGCCGCCGAGCTTCCCCTCGCGCAGCAGCGTCGCCACGATGAACTCGATGTTGGTGCCGGGCGCGTGGTGGCCGGTGTCGACGACGACCTGCGCCCTGGGACCGAGCTTGAGGCAGTGGGCGTACGCGGTGCCCCAGTCCGGCACGTCGGTGGCGTAGAAGGCGGGCTCGAACAGCTTGTACTCCAGCAGCATCCGCTGGTCGTCGGCGAGGCGCTCGTAGACCTCGGTCAGCGCGTCGCCCAGGCGTCCCTGACGATCGGCGATATCGTCCTGTCCGGGGTAGTTCGTCCCGTCGGAGAACCAGAGCTTGAGGTCGCGTGACCCGGTGGCGTCCATGATGTCGACGCATTCCAGCAGGTGGTCGGTGGCCTTGCGCCGGATCTTGGGATCGGGGTGGGTGACCGAGCCGAGCTTGTAGTCGTCGTCCTGGAAGACATTGGAGTTGATCACCCCGAGGCGCACACCGCGCTCGGCCGCGTGGGCCGCCAGCGCCGGGTAGTCGTCGGTCCTGTCCCACGGGATGTGCAGCGCCACCGAGGGCGCGGCCGCGGTGAACTCGTGGACGCGCGCCGCGTCGTCGATCTTCTCCTGCGGGGTGCGGGGCACGCCCGCCTGCGCGAACACCTTGAAGCGGGTGCCGGAGTTGCCGTACGCCCAGGACGGCGTCTCGATGGACTGGGCCTTCAGCGCGGCCTTCACCGTGGACAGGTCGGTCATGTTCATCGCTCCCGCCATGAATCGTTTCACTGAGGGGAAGCTAGGTGCCCGGAGAGAGAGTGTCAACCTCCTGGTTACGGGAGTTGGACCAACCCGGGACACCGGAGCGGAAATCTTGAAACGAAACCATTGACGCGTCCTGTCGCACTGGCCTAACGTCCGTGCAACTCAGTTGAAACCTTTCATGTGAGGCCTCACCATGGACCAGTCGAAGCCCGCGGAACGGCCCGTCCTCGCACTGGAGGACACCAGCAAGTCCTTCGGTGCGGTCCGGGCTCTGCAGGGTGTGTCCCTGGCCCTGTTCGCCGGGGAGGCGCACGCACTCGCCGGCGAGAACGGGGCCGGGAAGTCCACGCTGATCAAAGTGCTCGCGGGAGTGCACCGCCCCGACGCCGGGCGGGTCCTGGTCGACGGCGAGCCCGTCACCTTCCACGGACCGTCCGACGCCCGCGACGCCGGCATCGCGGTCATCTACCAGGAACCGACGCTCTTCCCCGATCTCACCGTCGCCGAGAACATCTTCATGGGCCGTCAGCCGCGCCGCTCCCTGGGCCGGGTCGACCACCGGTCGGTCCGGGACGCGACCCGGGCCCTGATCGACCGGCTGGGGGTCGACCTCGACCCCGGCCAGCTCTGCCGCGGCCTGTCCATCGCCGACCAGCAGCTCGTCGAGATCGCCAAGGCGCTCTCCTTCGACGCCCGGGTCCTGATCATGGACGAGCCCACCGCGGCGCTGACCGGGGCCGAAGTGGCCCGCCTGTTCGGCGTGGTGCGCACGCTGCGCGAACAGGGCACCGCCGTGCTGTTCATCTCGCACCGGCTGGAGGAGATCTTCGCCCTCTGCCAGCGCGTCACCACCCTGCGGGACGGCCGGCTGATCTCCAGCGACCCGGTCGACGGCCTGACCGAGGACGACCTGGTGCGCCGGATGGTCGGCCGCGACCTCGACGAGCTCTACCCCAAACAGCCCGCCCGCATCGGCGAGACGGCCCTGGCCGTGCGCCGCCTCACCCGTGAGGGCGTCTTCACCGACGTCTCCTTCGACGTCCGCCGCGGCGAGATCGTCGCGCTGGCCGGTCTGGTGGGCGCCGGCCGCAGCGAGGTCGTGCGCGCCGTGTTCGGCGTCGACCGCGCCGACGCCGGCGAGGTGCACGTGTCCGGCACCCGGCTGCCCGCCGGCTCCCCCACCGCCGCGATGGCCGCCGGCGTCGCGCTCGTCCCCGAGGACCGGCGCCAGCAGGGCCTGGTGATGGAGCTGTCCATCGAACGGAACATCGGCCTGACCGGACTGGACCGGCTCGGCCGCGGCGGCCTCGTCCGCAGAACGCTGGAGCGCGGCCGGGCGAGCGACTGGGCGGTCCGGCTGCAGCTGAAGTACAACCGGCTCTCCGACCCGGTCGGCGTGCTCTCCGGCGGCAACCAGCAGAAGGTCGTCCTGGCCAAGTGGCTCGCCACCGAACCCGGGGTGCTGATCGTCGACGAGCCGACCCGGGGCATCGACATCGGCACCAAGGCCGAGGTCCACCGGCTGCTGTCCGCACTCGCCGCCGAGGGCCTCGCCGTCCTCATGGTCTCCTCCGACCTGCCGGAGGTGCTGGCCATGGCCGACCGGGTGCTGGTCATGCACGAAGGACGCATCACCGCGGAACTCCCGCGCGCCCTGGCCACCGAGGAATCGGTCATGGCCGCGGCCACCGGCCGCAACGGCGGAGAGAAGGCAGCCTGATGACAGCGACCGTGGAACAGCCCACCGCGCCGCCCGGAGCCCGCGGGGCGACCGCCCGCTCGCTCACCGAGACCGTCTTCCGGGCCCGGGAGATCAGCATCGCCGGGTGCCTGGTGCTGCTCGTCCTGGGCACCTGGGCGGCCAACCACCGCTTCCTGTCGGAGCAGGGCGTCAAGGACCTGCTCCTCAACGCGTCGATCCTGATCCTGCTGGCCGTCGGCCAGTCGGTCGTGGTCCTCACCCGCAACATCGACCTGTCGGTCGGCTCGGTGGTGGGGCTGTCCGCCTTCGCCTGCGGGAAGTTCGTCTCCGGCACCGACCACAACGTCGCCCTCGCCCTGCTGCTCGGCATCGGCGTCGGCGCGCTCTGCGGCCTCGTCAGCGGCCTGCTGGTCAGCTTCGGACGGGTGCCGGCGCTCGTGGTCACGCTCGGGATGCTCTACATCATCCAGGGCACCGACTACTGGTGGGCGCACGGCCAGCAGATCAACGCCGCCGACGTCCCCGCCTCCGTGCTCGACCTCGGCAGCGGCAGCGTCCTCGGCGTCCCGTACCTGGCCCTGATCGCCGTCGCCGTCCTCACCGCCGCCGCCTACTACCTGCGCTCCTACCGCAGCGGCCGGGAGCTGTACGCCATCGGCTCCAGCCCCGAGGCCGCCCGGCTGGCCGGCATCCCCATCCGCCGCCGGATCCTGGCCGCGTACGTCTTCTCCGGCGCGGTGGCGGGCTTCGCCGGCGCCCTGTGGCTGGCCCGCTTCGGCACCGTCGTCGCAGACAACGCCCACGGCTGGGAACTGACGGTCGTCAGCGCGGTGGTCGTCGGCGGTGTCGCCATCACCGGCGGCACCGGCAGCGTCTGGGGCGCGGCCCTGGGCGCGCTGCTGCTGACCACCGTCGGCAGCGTCCTGGTCGTCCTGAAGGTCGACTCCTTCTGGCAGAGCGCCATCACCGGAGCGCTGCTGCTCGCGGCCATCAGCGTCGACCGCATCGTGACCCTGCGCATGACCAGCGCCCTGAGGAAGAGGAACGCGCGCCATGTCCACCACGTCTGACCTGAGCCGGTTCCTGCGCTGGGACCTCGCCGTCGGCATCCTGCTGGTGGCCGTCTTCGCCACCGGCGCCCTCAGCACCGACGGGTTCGCCACCGCCGGCAACCTGTCCTTCGCCCTCAACGACATCGCCGAGGTCGCGATCATCGCGCTGCCGATGACGCTGCTGGTGGTGGCGGGCGAGATCGACCTGTCGGTCGCCTCCATGCTGGGCCTGGCCAGCGCGGTCAGCGGCAAGCTGTGGGAGTCGGGCTGGTCGTTCGAGACCATCGTCCCGGTGGTGCTGGCCATCGGCGTCCTCGGCGGCCTGCTCAACGGCTGGCTGGTCACCCGGGTCGGACTGCCCTCGCTGGCCGTCACCATCGGCACGCTGACGCTCTACCGGGGGCTGGCGTCGGTGGCGCTGGGCAGCAACGCGGTCACCGACTTCCCCGAGACGTACGCCCGGTGGACGTCGGACACCCACACCGTGCTGAGCTTCCTGCCCTACCCGTTCGCCCTGTTCATCGTGTTGGCGGCGGTCACCGGCGTCGTGCTGCACGCCACGGGCTTCGGCCGCTCCCTGTTCGCCACCGGCGCCCAGGAGGAGGCCACCTACTTCTCCGGCATCCGCGTCAAGCGGCTCAAGCTGCTGCTGTTCGTCCTCACCGGACTGCTGTCCGCCTTCGCGGGCATCGTCTTCACCCTGCGCTACGGCAGCGCCCGCGCCGACAACGGCCAGGGCTTCGAGATGCTGGTCATCGCCTCCGTGCTGCTGGGCGGCGTCGACTTCGACGGCGGCCGGGGCACCCTGTTCGGCGCCGTCGCCGGGGTGCTGCTGATCGGCCTGCTCAAGAACCTGCTCATCCTCAACGACGTCGCGAACGAGGTCCAGGTGATCGTCACCGGACTGCTGCTGGTGGCCTCGGTCCTGACCCCGCGGGTGATCGCCGCGGTCATCGAACGGCGCCACCGGCGCGCGGCCGCGGCCGTCTGACGGCACGCCACCCACCACCCCACCCGCAGGATCCCCCCGACGAAGGGCTTCGCCATGTCCCTCCCCACCCCCGCCACGGTGCGCGCGCTCACCGCGGTGACCGCCGTCTGCGCGCTCGCCCTGACCGCGACCGCCTGCGGTGGCACGACGAAGAAGTCCAGCTCCGACCAGGGCCCGGGCACCGCCTCGACGGCGTCCGCCGATCCCGCCGCCGCCCTGAAGAAGGGGCTGAAGCTCGCGTTCCTGCCCAAGCAGATCAACAACCCGTACGAGACCATCGTCGACAACTCCGGCATCGCGACGGCGAAGGAGATCGGCAGCACCGCCAAGGAGGTCGGGCCCTCCGACGCCAGCGCGTCCTCGCAGGTCTCCTACATCAACACGCTCATCCAGCAGCAGCAGGACGCCATCCTGCTGGCGGCCAACGACCCCAACGCGGTGTGCGGCCCGCTCAAGCAGGCGATGGCCAAGGGCATCAAGGTCGTGGCGTACGACTCCGACACCGCCAAGGAGTGCCGGCAGCTGTTCATCAACCAGGCGAGCTCCGAGCAGATCGGCCGCAGCCTGGTGCAGAACCTCGGCAAGCAGCTCAACTTCCAGGGCAAGATCGCGGTGCTGTCCGCCACCCAGAACGCCACGAACCAGAACACCTGGATCGAGTTCATGAAGAAGGAGCTGGCGCTGCCGGCGTACAAGGGGATGGAGCTGGTCAAGGTCGCCTACGGGGACGACGACGACCAGAAGTCGTTCCAGCAGACCCAGGGCCTGCTGCAGGCCTACCCGGACCTGAAGGGCATCATCGCCCCGACCACCGTCGGCATCGCGGCGTCCGCCCGCTACATCAGCTCCTCGTCCTACAAGGGCAAGGTCGTCGTCAACGGGCTGGGCACCCCGAACCAGATGCGCAAGTACGTCAAGGACGGCACCGTCGCGCAGTTCTCCCTGTGGGACCCCAAGAAGCTCGGCCGGCTCGCCGCGTACGCCGCGTCCGCGCTGTGCTCCGGCCAGATCACCGGCGCGCAGGGGCAGACGTTCAAGGCCGGCGACCTGGGCACCTTCACCGTCGGCAAGGACGGCGAGGTCATCCTCGGCAAGCCCACCGTCTTCGACGCGTCCAACATCGACGCCTTCGATTTCTGAGCGTGCCCCGCACTCCGGCCCGCCGCGTCCGCGCGGCGCGGCCGGCCGGCCCGCCACGCCGGCCCCACGAACGGAGACACCCGTCATGACCCGCACCCCCGCCACCGCGCGCAGGCCGAGGATCGGCCTCGTGGCGGGGGGACTGGGCGCCTACTGGCCCCAGTTCCCCGACCTGCTGCCGCAACTGCGCCGCTCCGCCGCCCGCGTCACCGAGCGCATGCGGGACTTCGACGCGGACGTCGTCGACGTCGGATTCATCTCGGACGCCCAGGAGGGCGCGGTGGCCGCGGAGAAGCTGCGCGCCGCGGGCTGCGACCTCATCGTCGGGTTCCTCACCACCTACATGACCGCCACCATGCTGGCGCCGGTGGCCCAGCGCTCCGGCGCCCCGGTCCTGCTGATCAACCTGCAGCCCACCGAGGCGATGGACCACGCCACGTTCGACACCGGCCAGTGGCTCGCGTACTGCGGCGCCTGCCCGCTGCCCGAGATGGCCAACTCCTTCGAACGCGCCGGAGTCCCGTTCCGCTCCGTCTCCGGCTACCTGGAGGACGAGCGGGCCTGGGCCCGCATCGGCCGCTGGATCCGGGCCGCGGGCGTGCGGTCGGTGCTGCGCAACGGACGGCACGGCCTGATGGGCCACCTCTACCCGGGCATGTACGACGTCTCCACGGACCTGGCCATGGTCTCCGGCAGCCTCGGCGGCCATGTGGAGGTGCTGGAGTTCGACGATCTGCGGGTGCGGGCGGAGGGCGCCACCGGCGCGGAGGTCGCCGCGAAACTCGCCGAGGCCCGCGCGACCTTCACCTTCGACGACTCCGTCGTCCCCGAGGACGTGGAGTGGGCGGCCCGGGTCGCGGCCGGACTCGACCGGCTGGTGGCCGACTTCGACCTCGACAGCCTCGCCTACTACCACCGGGGCCTGGACGGCGAGATCCACGAGCGGCTGGGCGCCGGCATGATCCTCGGCGCGTCCCTGCTCACCGCCCGCGGCATCCCGATGGCGGGCGAGTACGAGCTGCGCACCTCCCTGGCGATGCTGATCGCCGACCGGCTCGGCGCGGGCGGCTCCTTCACCGAGCTGCAGGCGCTGAACTTCAGGGACGGCGTGGTGGAGATGGGCCACGACGGGCCCGCCCACCTGGGCATCAGCGAGCGCCGGCCGCTCCTGCGCGGCCTCGGGGTCTTCCACGGCAAACGCGGCTGGGGCGTGTCCGTCGAGTTCGACGTGCGGCACGGCCCGGTGACCCTGGTCGGCCTCGGCCAGACCCGCGACGGCCGCTACCGGCTGATCGCCTCGCAGGGCGAGGTGGTGGGCGGCCCGCTGCTGCGGATCGGCAACACCACCTCCCGGGTGGACTTCGGCACCGACCCCGGCGAGTGGACCGACGCCTGGAGCGCCAGCGGTGTCGCCCACCACTGGGCCCTGGCCACCGGGCACATCGTGCCCGAGCTGCGCGCGGTGGCCGACCTCACGGGCCTGGACCTGGTCGAGGTCTGTTGACCGGCGACCGGTCGCCCGCTCGCGTGCCGGGAAACCGGGTCAGGCGCGGCACGGTCGGCATCAAGGACGTCGCCGAGCAGGCGGGCGTCTCGCTCGGCACGGTCTCCAACGTCCTCAACCGGCCCGACACGGTCGCGGAAGCCACCCGGCGGCGGGTGCTCGCGGTCATCGAGCGGCTCGGGTACGTGCGCAGCGAGACGGCCCGCCAGCTGCGGGCCGGACGCAGCCGGATGCTCGCGCTGCTGGTCCTGGACCTGGCCAACCCCTTCTTCTCCGAGCTGGCCAGGGGAGCCCAGCAGGCCGCCCGGGAGGCGGGCCTGGCCGTCATGGTGTGCACCAGCGCGGGCGACCCGGCGCAGGAGGCGCGGTACCTGGACATGTTCGCCGAGCAGCGGGTGCGCGGGGTGCTGGTCACCCCGACCGACGCCACCCGTCCCCATCTGCGGGCGCTGCGGAGCCGGGGCATATCCTTCGTCGTCGCCGACCGGGCCTGGTCCGGCGACGAGGCGTGCTCGGTCTCCGTCGACGACGTGGAGGGCGGCCGGCTCGCCGTGCGGCATCTGCTCGCCGCGGGCCACCGGCGCATCGCCTACGTCAGCGGCTCCCCGCACCTGGCGCAGTCCCGCGACCGGCACCGGGGCGCGCTGGACGCGCTCGACGAGGCACGGGTCGCCCGGGAGCAGCTGACGGTGCTCGAGGCGCGGCGCTTCGACGTCGCCTCCGGCCGGGAGGCCGGCGCCCGGCTGGTGGCCGCCGCGGACCGCCCGACCGCCGTGTTCTGCGCCAACGACCTGCTGGCCCTGGGCGTGCTGCAGACACTGTTCGCGGCCGGGGTCCGGGTGCCGGACGACATCGCGCTCGTCGGCTACGACGACATCGAGTTCGCCGCGGGCGCCGCCGTCCCGCTCACCTCGGTGCGGCAGCCCTCGTTCCGCATCGGCCGCACGGCCGCGGAACTGCTGATCGAGGAGACGGACGGGCGCCCGGACGCGCACCCGCACCGGCAGATCGTCTTCCGGCCGGAGCTGGTCGTCAGAACGTCCTCGCTGGGCGCCCGCCCCGGGGCCTGATGTGCGTAGCATGAGACCGCGGCCGCACAGAGCCGCGGGAGACGGTGGTTCGGAGCACGTGGCGCGCATGATGGGCATCAAGGACGTCGCACGGCAGGCCGGAGTCTCCGTCGGCACCGTGTCGAACGTGATCAACCGGCCGGACATGGTCTCCGAGCAGACCCGCATCCGGGTGCTCGAGGTCATAGACCAACTCGGCTACGTGCGCAGCGAGTCGGCCCGCCAGCTGCGGGCCGGCCACAGCCGGATCATCGCCCTGCTCGTGCTGGACATGGCCAACCCCTTCTTCGTCGACGTGGCCTCGGGCGCCGAGCGCGCCGCCCGCGAGGCGGGGCTCGGCGTGATGCTCTGCAACAGCGCCGGCAGCGCGACCGAGGAGGCCGAGTACCTGGGGCTGTTCGCCGAGCACCGGGTGCGCGGGGTGCTCGTCACACCCGCCGACACCACCGGGCGGAACCTCGACTCCTTCCGCCGCCACGACATCCCCTTCGTCTTCGTCGACCGGGTGGTGCCCAGCGCGTCGGCGTGCTCGGTGTCGGTCGACGACATCGCCGGCGGGCGACTGGCCGCCGGCCACCTGCTGGACCAGGGGCACCGGCGGCTGGTCTACGTCAGCGGTCCGATGCACCTGACGCAGTGCCGCGACCGGCGGACCGGGGCGCTGGAGGCGCTGGCCGCGGCGGGGCTGGCGCCGGAGGCGCTGTCGCACATCGAGACGGACCGGCTGGACGTCGCGGCGGGGCGGGACGCGGGCGCCCGACTGCTGGGGATGGCGGGCCGGCCCACCGCGGTGTTCTGCGCGAACGACCTGCTCGCGCTCGGCGTGCTGCAGGCGCTGTACGCGGCGGGGGTCGCCGTGCCGCAGGAGCTCGCCCTCGTCGGCTACGACGACATCGAGTTCGCGGCGGCCGCCGCGGTGCCGCTGACCTCGGTGCGCCAGCCCGCCCACCGCATGGGCCGCACCGCCGCCGAGCTGCTCATCGCGGAGACCGGCGACCGCGCGGGCGAGCACCGGCACCAGCAGATCGTGCTGCAGCCGGAGCTGGTGGTCCGGGGCTCCACGCTGGGCCGGCAGCGCCCCGCGGCCGGCGCCGACACGGCTTCGGCGTAGCCACACCTGAGGGAGGGGGGTCTGACAGACCTACCCTCGGGGGCCCGGGAACGCTCCGACCGCGTCGATACTTGAGTCATGGGTCTGGACCACAATGTCGAACTGGGCGAGTTCCTCCGCTCCCGCAGGGCCCGTCTGGGCCCCGGGGACGCGGGGGTCGCCGTCAACGGATCCGCCCGCCGTGTGCCCGGCCTGCGCCGGGAGGAGCTGGCCCGGCTGGCCGGCGTCAGCACCGACTACTACGCGCGGCTGGAGCAGGGGCGGCACCGCAACGTGTCCGGGAGCGTCCTGGACTCCGTCTCCCGCGCCCTGCGGCTCAACGAGGTGGAGCACCTCTACCTGATACAGCTCGCCCGGCCGCAGCCGCGCGCCGCACGGCCGGCGACCCGGCCGCAGCGGGTACGGCCGGGGCTGCACCGGATGCTGGAGACGCTGGACGGCATGACGCCGGCGTTCATCGTCGGCCGCGGGATGCAGGTGCTGGCCAGCAACCGGCTGGCGCGCTCGCTGATCTCCGACTTCGAGGCGCTGCCGCACCGCGAGCGGAACCTGGCCCGGTTCATCTTCCTCGACGAGTCCGCCCGCCAGCTGTACCCGGACTGGCGGCAGATCGCCGCGGAGACCGCGGCGGTGCTGCGGCTCGACGCGGGACGCAACTGCGAGGACCGGTCCTTCTGCGAGCTGATCGGGGAGCTGGCGGTCAAGAGCGAGGAGTTCCGCACGGCCTGGGCGGCGCACGATGTGAGCCGCCGCACGCACGGGACCAAGCGCTACCGCCACCCCCAGGTCGGGGAGATCACCGTCTCCTACGAGGCCCTCTCCCCGCCGGGCGACGCGGACCAGACCCTTTTCGTCTACACCACCGAGTCGGGGTCGCCCTCCGAGACCGCGCTGCAGCTGCTGGCGAACCTCACGGCACCCCTGACCGCATCGAATCCGGCCGCGACACGGCCGACACCTGCCGATCCCGACGATCTTCTGGAGATCCACGCACGATGACGACCACCGTTACCGCCTACGCCGCCGCCTCCGCCAAGGCTCCGCTGGAGCGCACCACCATCCCCCGCCGCGCCGTCCGCGAGCACGACGTGCTGATCGACATCAAGTTCGCCGGCATCTGCCACTCCGACATCCACCAGGTCCGCGACGAGTGGGGCGGCGCGAAGTTCCCCATGGTGCCGGGTCACGAGATCGCCGGCATCGTCACCGAGGTCGGCTCGGGCGTCACGAAGCACGCCGTCGGCGACCGGGTCGGCGTGGGCTGCTTCGTGGACTCCTGCCGCGAGTGCGAGAACTGCCGGAACGGTGACGAGCAGTACTGCCTCAAGGGCGGCACGGGCACCTACAACGCCATCGGCACGGACGGCGAGCCCACCTACGGCGGCTACAGCACCCACGTCGTGGTGGACGAGCACTTCGTCCTGCGCATCCCGGAGGGTGTCGAGCTCGATGTCGCCGCCCCGCTGCTGTGCGCCGGCATCACCCTGTACTCGCCGCTGAAGCACTGGAACGCGGGTCCCGGCAAGAAGGTCGCGATCGTCGGTATGGGCGGCCTCGGCCACATGGGCGTCAAGATCGCGGCGGCCCTCGGCGCCGAGGTCACCGTCCTGAGCCAGAGCCTGCGCAAGCAGGACGACGCCAAGCGGTTCGGCGCCGAGCACTACTTCGCCACCAGTGACGAGGCCACGTTCCAGCAGTTGGCCGGGCACTTCGACCTGATCGTGAACACCGTCTCGGCCAACCTGGACCTGGACGCGTACCTGGGGCTGCTGCGGGTGGACGGCACCCTGGTCAACGTCGGCGCGCCCGAGCACCCCGTCTCGCTGAATGTCTTCTCGCTGATCGGGGGCCGGCGCAGCCTGGCCGGCTCGATGATCGGCGGCATCCGCGAGACCCAGGAGATGCTGGACTTCTGCGCGGAGCACGGCCTGGGCGCGGAGATCGAGCTGATCTCGGCCGACCGGATCAACGAGGCGTACGACCGTGTCGTGGAAAGTGACGTGCGCTACCGCTTCGTCATCGACACCGCCACCATCTGACGGCGGCCCCCCGGCCGCCGAAAGGCCCTGCCCTCCCGCGGAAGCGGGACGGCGGGGCCTTCGTCGTCGGTGCGCGGGTGAGTACCGCGCTCAGCGCTTCGCGTACTCCGCTTCCCGGACCTCCCGGCGCTCCCGGGCCTCGCGGCCTTCGCGGCCTTCGCGGACGGCGGTCCCGCGTGCGGCGGGGGCACTGCCGCCGACCACGACGGACACCTGGGTCACAGCCGTGCGGCGCGGTATGGCCAGGCCCGCCAGGGCGAGCGCGCCGAGCACCATCACGGCGATCCCGTACTCGCGGGTGGTGGTCAGCAGTCCCCCGCCGTGCACGACGAGGTAGCCGCCGATGACCGCGGGCAGCCCCATGGCCAGGTAGGACAGCACGTAGATGGTGGACAGCAGCCCGGACCGCTCGTGCGGGGCGGCCAGCGGGACGATGGTGCGGATCGCGCCCTGGAAGCCGCCGCCGAAGCCGACGCCCGCGACGACGGTGCCGAGGAAGAAGGCGGCCGTCGCGTTGTGGTCGACGGCGAGCAGGGTGGTGCCGACACCCGCGATGAGGGCGACGGTGCCGAGCAGCATCACCCGGGCCGGAGCGACGTCGCGCAGCAGCAGCACGGCGATCGCGCCGCTGCCGGCGAGGGTGAACAGCGCCAGGCCGCCGAGGAGCAGGGAGTCGGAGCCGACCACGCCGCGGACGACCGCCGGGATGACGGAGCCGTAGAGCCCGGCCAGCGCCCAGACCGCGATCAGGACGGGGGCGGCCACCAGCAGCGGTCCGCGGGCCGCCTTCGGGACGCCGAAGCGGGGGCGCAGCGAGGCGAGCGCACCGGGCTTGGGAGCCGACGTCTCCCGCATGAGGGCGACGCCGACGCCCTGCAGGACGAACACGGCGAGCAGGGCCACGTAGACGAGGTGGGTGGGTTCGGGCAGGAACTGCACCAGCAGCCCGGAGGCCAGCGCGCCGGTGGCGGTGCCGGTCATGGGGGCGATGGCGTTGGCGATGGTGCCCTTGGCCCGGTCGAGGTCGAGCATGCCCGCGCCGACCGCGCCGACGGCCGCGCCGGTCGACAGCCCCTGGACGATCCGGGCGATCATCAGCTCGGGCACACCGCCCGCCGTGGTGAGCACGACCATTGCGACGGCCTGCAGCGCGAGCGCCGCGAGCAGCACCGGACGGCGTCCGATGTGGTCCGACAGCGAGCCGACGGTGAGCAGCGCGGCGAGCACGGCGAGGGCGTAGATGCCGAAGACCATGGTCGTGGTGATCGGCGAGAAGCCCCATTCGCCCTGGTAGACGGCGTAGAGCGGGGTGGGGGCGCTGGAGGCGGCGAGGAAGGCCACCACGATGGACGCCTGGAGGTGGAAGGCGGCCCCCGGGCCGAGCCGCCGGCTGCGGCGGACGAACGGGTCGGTCACGGGAAACGTCGGCGGCAAGGACATCGAAGGGCTTCTTTCGCCTAGCGGGCGCCAGTCCGAGCAGACCGGTCTGTCTAGTGGCTTCAAAGTAGACAGACCTGTCTGGTACTGTCAAGTCATGGCTACGAAAGCGATCGCCGACCCGCCCGCCGCGGCGGGGCGCCCCACCGCACGAGAGCGCCTGCTGGCCGCCGCCAACGAGCTCTTCTACGAGGAGGGCATCCATGTCGTCGGCATCGACCGGGTGATCGAGCGCGCCGGGGTCGCGAAAGCGACCCTCTACAGCGCGTACGGGAACAAGGACGGGCTGATCAGCGCCTACCTGGCGGGCCGGCACGAGATCCGGCGCCGCCGGGTGACCACGGCCGTCGCCCGCCACGACGCGCCCCGCGAGAAGCTGCTCGCCGTCTTCGACGCCCTGGGCGAGGCCTTCGCCGACCCGAACTACCGCGGCTGCGCCTTCCTCAACGCCAGCGCGGAGTCCAGCCCGGACAGCCCCGCCGTCCAGGCCGCCGACGCCATCCGGAGCTGGGTCCGCACCCTGTTCACCGACTTGGCCCGGGATGCCGGCGTGCCCGACCCGGAACAGCTGGCGGCCCGGCTGGTGCTGCTCTACGACGGGGCGGGCGTCGTCGCCCGGATGGACCGCGACCCCGGCGCCGCCGCCACGGCGAAGACGGTCGCCGCGCTGCTCATCGACGCGGCGCTCGCCGGCGCGGCCGCCACCGGCTGAGGGGCGGCCCCCGTCGGAGGTCCGCCCCTCAGCCGTCCGCGCGCGACGCGCGCGCCCGGGGATCAGCCGATCTGCGCGCCGTACTGGGCCAGGGCGGCCGTCACCGGCTGGAAGAACGTCTCCCCGCCGCTGGTGCAGTCACCGCTGCCGCCGGAGGTCAGACCCACCGCGGTGTCGCCCGAGAAGAGCGCGCCGCCGCTGTCACCGGGCTCCGCGCAGACGTCGGTCTGGATCAGTCCGGTGACCGACCCCTCCTCGTAGTTGACGGTGGCGTCGAGTCCGGTGACGGTCCCGCCGTGCAGCTGGGTGGTGCTGCCGCTGCGCTGCACCACCTGGCCGACCGCCGGATCGCCCGCCCGGGTGATCGCCTGCGTGCTGCCGTTGTACAGGTCGACGGAGCTCGGGTGGGCCGCCGTGGCGTCGGTGTACTTGACCAGCGCGAAGTCATGACCGGGGAAGGTGGCGGCCTCGACGCTGCCGATCTGTGGGCCGCCGGACGTGCCCGACCAGCTCTTGAACGCCACACCGCAGTGGCCGGCGGTCAGGAAGTAGGGCTGGCCGTCCTTGACCACGTTGAAGCCCAGCGAGCAGCGGGCTCCGTCGGCGAAGATCGCGTCCCCGCCCGCGACGAACGGGGTGAAGCGACCCGCCGAGCGCCGCAGCCGCGCGGTGGAGCCGAGCGCCGTGACGCTCCGGGTGAGGCGGTCGAGCTGCGCACCCCGCACGGTGCGGTCGGCGGTGACCACCAGCTGGTTGATGCGGGGGTCGATGGACCACGCGGTGCCCGGGATGCGGGGCCGGTCGCGCAGGCTCTGGGCCGAACGGCGCAACTCGGCCAGGGTGTGCGTGACGGTCCTGGGGACCGCGCCCGCCTCCTGCACCTTCCGGTCGGCGGTGGCGTCCAGCACGTTGACGACGAGCTGCCGGCTCTTCGTGTCGTAGTACGAGCCCGCGGTGCGGTCACCCAGTCGGGAGGTGAGGTCACTCGCGAGCCGGGCCGCGGCGGCGGGGGCCAGCGCACGGGGGGAAGGTGCGGTCGGCTGGGCGGCGTTGGCGTGCGGAAGGAGAACGCCCGCGGCGACTACGGCGGCGGCGCTCGACCCGGCGATCGCGAGACGACGCCTTGATATCCGACGGTGCTTCAACTCAGTGCCTCCTGTGGGGGGTGGACCCGGCAACCGGCACCGGGCCCGCAGGATGTGCGGTCACGAACGGGCGGAGCAGCAAGAATCGCTCGTCCGTGCCCGTGGGTGCGGCCGAGTATCCCGACCCGGGCCGGAAACCTGCAAGGTCATGATCAAGCCCCGTCTCCACATCTGTGAACAGGGCGAAGATACCTCGCAACCCGCCCATCGGCAGTGCGGATCCGGGGCCGCCGGAGCACCGTGCGACGGCCCGCTCGCCCCGGGTGAGGTCTCGACCTGTCCGAGAACCGACGCTCCGGTTCCGTTGGCGGAGCCCGACATATGCTCCTACGCCGGGTCATCCCACCGGGGCTCCCGGGACGGGCGCGGGCGCGTCAAGTCCGTTCGCGCCACCACTCGTTCGACCGGTCCTCGCCGGGCGGAGCGCCGCGTACCCGCGGCCCCGGCGCGCCCACGGCGGCGACACATTTCGCACCCTCCGTGCACACCGGGCCCCCGAAGCTATGTTCCTTCCCATGGATCACTTCAGCGAGTTATCCCGTCGAGGATTCGTCAGGGCCGGAGTAGGCGGTCTGGGTGCAGCCGCGCTGTCGCTGCCCGCGGGGAACGCCCTCGCCGCCCCTGACGGTGGTCGACGGGAACCCGTTCCAGGACTTCGACGACCTGGTCCGCACCATCTGGGTGATGCGTGACGGCGTCGTGTACCGCCAGGACGACCTCGTCGGCGCGTACGGCACCCCCCTCGCCCGGCGCCGCACCACCGACCCGACCGACTGGCTCGACGTCAGCCGCCGGCTCCGCCGCGACCCCTGCTGCGCGCAGCACGCGGCGCATCCGTAGCGGGCCCGCGGCGGCCCGCCCGGCACGCACCGCGGCCCGCGTCCGTGAGACAAGGACGCGGGCCGCGGCTCCGAGAGCCAGAACTGCTCCGTTCAGCAGACGCCCAGATCCTGCCAAACGCCCCACTGGCCGGTGGTGCCGGGCTCCTCCCCGGTGGTCCACCACTTGGCCCGCCAGTTGTGGCCCTTCCAGCTGACCTGGTTCCCGCCCACATAGACGGCGTTCGGGTCCCAGGTCGTTCCGGTGCAGCCACCGCCCCCGCCGGTGACCGTCAGCGAGTAGGTGGTGCTGTGCACTGCGGTGCCCGTGCCGGTCACCGTCAGGGTGTACGTGCCCGCCGGCACCGACGCTGCGGCGGAGACGGTCAGGGTCGCGGACGAGCCGGACTGCACGGAGGCCGGGGTGAACGCGACGCTCACACCGGTCGGAGCGCCGGACGCCGACAGGGTGACCGTCTGGGCACTGCCACTGGTGGTGGCGGTGGAGACCGTCGCGGTGGTGCTGCCGCCCGGCGGGACGCTGCCGGACAGCGGGCTCACCGCGATGGAGAAGTCGTTCGCCGGGGTCGTGGTGCCGACCGCGGTCTTCCACAGGGTGTAGGCGACACCGTCGGCGGTGCGGTCCAGCGCCGTCGCGTTGATGTTGCCGGTGGTGTCACAGGACTGGTGGTAGCAGGAGTCGTACGACCGGTTGGCCGTGCCGCCCCACTTGGTCGCCTGCGCCGCGGTCTTCAGGGCGTCGGCGCCCGTGGCGTACCCGGAGGTGGGGATGCCCGCCTGCTGGAAGGAGTAGTCGTCGGACCGTCCCTGGCCCTCGACGTTCTCCTCCGGGCGCAGGTTCAGCGAGTCCCAGTACGCCTTCATCGGCGCCGCCGCGGCCGAGTTGAGGTTGTTGACGAAGTAGCCGGCGTTGGTGGAGGCGACCATGTCGAAGTTGTAGTACGCCTTGATGGCGCTGCGCTGCGCCGAGCCGAGCTGACTCACGTAGTACTGCGAGCCCTGCAGGCCCTGCTCCTCGCCGTTCCACCAGGCGAAGCGGGCGTGCTTGGCCATGGCGGGGTTCTGCTGGGCCAGCACGAGCGCGTTCTCCAGCAGCGACGCCGACCCGGAGCCGTTGTCGTTGATGCCGGGGCCGGCCGAGACGCTGTCCAGGTGGGCGCCGAACATGACGACCTGGTCGGTGGGACCGCCGGGCCAGTCGGCGATCAGGTTGTTGCCGCGGTTGGTGCAGCTGCCGCAGGACTGCTCGGTGACGCTGTAGCCGGCCGCCTGCAGCTTGCCCTTCA
This sequence comes from Streptomyces sp. NPDC006733, assembly GCF_040636125.1. Taxonomy (NCBI): domain Bacteria; kingdom Bacillati; phylum Actinomycetota; class Actinomycetes; order Kitasatosporales; family Streptomycetaceae; genus Streptomyces; species Streptomyces sp. NPDC006733. The sequence goes on from NZ_JBEYJD010000032.1 coordinate 23,395, forward strand.
CATACGCCAGCGACGCCGTGTAGCCGCTGGTGCCGGCCTGGCGGTTGCCGCCGTTCTGCTGGGCGATGGTGTACAGCTGCGCCAGGTGCGCCTGCACGTTCGCCACGCTGACGTCCGGAGCGTCACCGCCCGGGTTGGTCCCGCCGGGGGTGACGGTGAGCGTGTACTGGGCGGTGTGGGTCTGGGTTCCGCTGCCGGTGACGGTGAGGGTGTAGGAGCCCACCGCGACGGCGGCGCCGACGGTGACCTTCATCGTCGAGGAGGCACCGGACTGCACCGAGGACGGGGTGAACCCGACCGTCACACCGGCCGGAGCGCCGGAGGCCGACAGGTTCACGGTCTGGGCACTGCCCGACGTGGTGGCGGTGCTGACCGTCACGTTGGCCGAGCCGCCCTGCGGCACCGACCCGGCGGCGGGACTCAGCGACATCGAGTAGTCGTTGTTGCCGCTGGGGATGCAGGTGGGCTCACCGCTCTGCGCGGGGATGGTGATGGCGTCCCAGGCCGCCTTGGTCCTGGTGTACAGGACGCAGCTGGGGTCGAGGTTCTTGGCGGCGGTGAGGGTGGTGGTGCGGTACCGCTTGTAGGTCATACCGCTGGTCTTGAGCAGCATCCCGCCGTAGAACACCTTGCCGGCCTGCTGGATGCCGACCCCGGTGACGGTGGAGTTGTTGCAGGTCGGACTGGTGGGCTTGCCGCCGCCGGGGTTGGAGCCCTCGGCCAGCAGGTAGAACCAGTGGTTCAGCGGGCCGGCCGCCGCGTGCTCCTCGGTGCTGGGTATCGAGGCGCTGTAGCAGTTGGGGTCGCCGATCTGCGACGGGTTGTACATGATGCGGATCGGCCCGCTGCCGGTCAGGTTGACCTTCTCGCCGACGGTGTAGTCGGGGTCGTCGTACGGCGCGGGCTCGTTGGTGTACGCCTCGGTGAGGGCGCCCATGATGTCACCGGTCGCCTCGCCGAGACCGGCCTCGTTGTTGGCGCCGCCGGGGGTGTACTGGTCGATGCCGTGGCCGAACTCGTGGCCCACGACGTCCATCGACGCGATCCACTGGTTGGCCGTGTTGTGGCCGATGGAGATCGAGGATCCGTCCCAGTAGGCGTTGACGTCGTTGAGGCCGACCTTCACCGGCCAGCTGCCGCCGTTGCCGTTGTGCCCGCTGCGGCCGAGCCAGTCCCGCAGCATGTCCCACTCGTGCTGCGCGGCCCACATGACGTCGACGCAGCCGGTCTCCTTCGAGGTGGCGCTGCCGGTGCCCCAGGAGTCGGTGGACTTGGTGAACACGCTGCCGGTGCTGTAGTCGGCGCAGCTCAGGCCGGGCCGCCCCGGGTCGCGCAGCGAGTAGCTGCTGCCCGAGTTGGTGGTGGCGATGGCCAGCGGGCTCGGTCCGTTCCACTGGCTGCTGCCGGTGCCGGCCCGGACGTCGTCGTAGCTGTCGAGCACCGCTCCGGTGGTCGCGTTGACGAAGACGTGCAGATGGCTGGGGGCCTTGGCGGTACGGCCGGTGAGGACCGTCTCCCAGGCCAGCTGGTCGTCGCCGTCCTTGACGCGCACCACCAGGCGGCGCGAGTCGACCTTGTCCACCCGGGCGAGCGCGCGGCGAGCGGTGGCCTCGGCGGTCGCGGCCGGCACGGTCGCCGTGGTCGGGACGTTGATCTGCGACGAGTCGGCGGACCGGGTGGCCTGCACCCGGCCCTGCCCGTCGGCCAGCACCACCGCGTCGCCGCCGACCACCGGCAGCCCGCGGTAGGTGCGCTCGTAGGCGACCGAGTACAGGCCGTTGACCCACGGCGTCACCTGGCGCCGCTCGTAGCTCTCGCCCGGTCCATTCACCAGCGTGTCGAAGCCGCTGGCGGCGGCCCGGTCGGCTGCCGACACCGCCAGCGCCAGCGGCCCGGGGGCGACGGCCGCGGTGGGGGCCGCGACGGCCGGTGGACCGCTGGTGGCGGCCATCATCCCGGCGAGGACGGCCAGGGTTGTCCCGGCCGTCACGGTTCTGCGTTTCATGGGGGGCTCCTTGTTGTGGGGCATGCCTCGACCACGAAGTCGCCACTCCACGGCCGGACGATCGGCCCGGGCCGGTGAGGGAGGGGCGGGACTCCCGCGATGCGAGGAGGCGAGCGAAACGTTCACATCGCGCCATGTCCCGGTCAATGGACTAGTCCAACTCCGGCAACATTCGGCAACATCGGCCGGAGCGCACCGGTGGCGCCGGACCCCTGAGGGGAAACGAGAGGGAGCGTTCCGCCGCCGCTCAGCTCCGGCGGGGCAGCTGCTCCAGCAGACCGCGGGTCTCCCGGGCACCGGGGTAGCGCGTCGTGAGCCGCGCCCGCAGGCCGTCGAGCTCCCGGTTCACGCTGGTCCGGTCCGCGGCCACCGCCTCCGGCAGTACGGGCACCGCGGCGGCCACCGCGGCGTCCAGCTGCCCGGAGCACACGAGCGCGTCGGCCAGCCGCAGGGTCAGCAGCAGCACGGTGGGGCGGTGGGTGGCGGGCAGGCAGCCCAGCGACGCCTGCGTGGCCTGGACGGCCTGCCGGGCGATCCACGGGTCGCCGGTGATCGCCGCGGCGTCGCGCAGCGTCCCGCCGATCGACGCCTCCACCTGCAGCCGGCCGGTGGCGCCGGCGAGCCAGGGCGCCTCCAGGAAGTCCCGCCCGCCCAGCCGGTCCAGCGCCCGACGGGACAGCACCACGCGCTCGCGGCACTCCGCGAGGTCGCCGCCCAGCGCCCTCGCCCGCGCCTGGTGCAGGTGCGACATGGCCGTCATCCAGGCACGGCCCGGGTCCACCGCCCCCAGCTCCCGCGCGTAGGCCAGCGCGGACGCGCCGTCCCCGTCGAGGCGCACCAGGGTGCACACGTCGCACAGCAGCGTCGCCCGGGCCACGGCATCGCCCGCGACGTCCGCCCAGGTCAGACCGCGGGTGAACCAGGCCATGCCGAGGATGCGCTGCCCGCGCTCCACCCGGAGCCAACCGGCGATCTGCGCGCACTCGGCGGCGAGCCGCAGTTGCGGCACCGGCAGCGTCCCGTGCCGGTTCAGCGCCTCGGCCCACCGCACCACGACGCGCAGCACCCGCTCGACCGAACCGACCGTCGCGGTGGACACGCTCTCCAGCCCGTCCTGGGTGTAGCCCACGATCAGGGCGGTCAGCGCGTGCATGGCATCGGCGTCCGTGCCCGGCCACGCCCGCGTCCGGGCGGGGTCGCCGTCGGTGGCGGCCAACAGGGTCAGGGCGTCGGCCAGCGGGGGCACGTCGCACTGCCCGCCGTGCAGCGGGCAGGAGACCAGCCGGGCCGGCCAGTGCACGACGGGCTGCGGCGGGGCGGGGTCGCCGGGATCGCGGGGCGCGGTCGAGAACAGCGTCGCGGGCAGGGCGGGCACGCCGTACCGGGCGTCGGGCGGGCCGGCCAGGATCGCCAGGAGCTCACCGCCGCCGCCCAGTAACGCGTCCAGCCGCAGCGGCAGCCCGGCGGGAGGCTCCCGTATCCCGCCCTCCACCTTGCTGATCAGCGTGTGGTGGTACCCCACCCGGAGCGCGAGCTGCCGCTGGGTCAGCCCCGCCGACCGGCGCAGCGTGCGCAGCCGGCGTCCGAACTCCGCCCACGACTGCCGCGTCGCGATGGTGTCGGCGCCCATGGACCCTCCCGGTCGGAAGTCGTCATACCGCCGCTGCCGTCCCGGCAGCGGCGCACCGAACGGCGCTGGATCCTACTAGAAGTCGGGGCCGCGGTGAGCGGCGTGCCAGGACGACCGGCGTGATCCGGACGCCGGCGGCGGGCGCGGCGCTGCCCGAGGGGCCCTCCCTCGTCGCGGGCGGCGGCGGGGCGGCCGACACCGCCCGGACGCCCGCCGGTTGAGTCCGGACGCGCGGCGTTCGGGACCGGGCGGCGTTCCGGACCCGGCCGCCCATGGTCGATGATGTCGGCCATGACCAGCCCACGAAGAAGAGCAGAGATGTTCGTCGCCGCCGAGCAGGACCCGCGGTTCCGCGCTCCGGCCACCGGTGACGAGCGCGGCATGCTCGTCGACTTCCTGCGGTCGCAGCGCACGACGCTGCAGCTGAAGTGCGCGGGCCTCGACGCCGAACTGTCCCGCCGGGCCGTGGAGCCCTCCACGCTCTCCCTGCTCGGACTCGTCCGCCACCTCGCCGACGTCGAGCGCCGCTGGTTCCGGATCGTGCTGGCCGGGCAGGACGTACCGCTGCGCTTCTCCTCCCCCGACGACCCCGACCAGGACTTCACCGGCGCGCTGCCCGTCCCCGAGGTCGCCGCGGCGGCCTGGGACGCCTGGCACACCGAGGTGGCGTTCGCCGACGCCTTCGTCGCGGCCGCGCCCGACCTCGACGTCGAGGGCGAGGACACGTGGCGCGGGACGGTGTCGCTGCGCTGGGTCCTCATCCACCTGGTCGAGGAGTACGCCCGCCACAACGGCCACGCCGACCTCCTGCGGGAGCGGATCGACGGAGCACGCGGCGTCTGACGGGACCGGTGTGCCGCGCGACTGCGCCCCGGATCGCGTCCGGCCGCCGCCGTGCTCCGGGCGTGCTTCCGTCCACCGGCCCGGCGAGCGGTGACGCGGGTCGCGGATGGGCAGGTGTAGGGCTTTCCGGGCCTTTTCACCGCATCGGCCTCCGCACGTGCCGCGCACCGTCCGAACCGTCGAGGGACACCGCCATGGCTCGCCGCACACCCGCCCGCCGCACTCCCACCCGCCGTACCACCCCGCACCTCCGCCTCCCTGCGGCCCACGCCGGGGCGGTGCCCCGATGAGGTCGCTGTTCCGCCGGCCGCGGCCCGTCGAGGCCACCGTGTCCGACAGCGAGCGCCTGCTGTTCGGCGGGGCGCTGCGCTACGACTGCGGCTGGGCCCGGCACGAGTACACGATGCTGGAGCACTCGGCGCTGTCCATGGCGCGCTCGGCACCGCGGCTGGTGGGCCGGACCGTCCGGCTGGCCTGGCGGGCCGACCGGCCCGCCATGCTGACGATGGTCCTGGCCGAGGTCTACCAGGGCCTGGCGCACGCCGTCGGACTGCTGGTCACCAACGAGGTGCTGCAGTCGCTGTTCGGCAGCGGGGACACGGTCGCGCGGGTGCGCGCGGCGGTGCCGGCGCTGGCCGTCGGCATGGTCATCGCCGTGACCAGCGCGGTGGCGTCGTCCCTGTCGACGGCCAGCACCGGCCGGCTGGAGCCGAAGGTCGAGCGGCTGGCCACCCAGGAGTACCTGCGGCACGCCGAGCGGGTGGAGCTGGAGGCCGTCGAGGACGGCGCGTTCCGCAAGCTGCTCGACTCCGCGCAGTTCGGCGCCCAGTCCTCCCGCCAGATGATCAGCGCCATGGTGGCGACGCTGAACGGCACGTTCTCCCTGGTCGCCGCGGCCGGCGTGCTCACCGTGCTGCACCCGGTGCTCCTGTTCCTGCTGATACTGATCGCGGCCCCGCGCGGCTGGGGCGCGCTGCACGTGGCACAGCGCCGCTACGCGTCGACCATGGCCTGGATCGAGCACGAGCGTGCCGCACGCGTCATCGGCGAGTCCATCACCGGGCGCACCGCCGCCGAGGAGACCCGGGTGCACGGCGTCGGAAAGTTCCTGCTGCGCCACTTCGGCCAGATGGCCGGCACGGCCGAGGCGGAGCAGACCCGGCTGGCCAGGGAGAAGGCCGCCACCGAGCTGCTGGCCGCGTCCCTGTCGGGCGCCGCGTCGCTCCTCGCGTACGCCACGCTGGCGTGGCTGCTGCTGTCGGGGCGCATGAGCATGGCGGTCGCCGGGACGGCGGTCATGGCGGTGCGGACCGGCTCGGCGAACCTCGGCGCACTGGTCGGATCGGTCAACCGGCTCCACGAGGAGTCGCTGTACGCCGGCGACCTGGACCGGTACATCCTCGAGGCGACCGCCCGCGCCATCCCCGTCGGCGGCGTGCCGGTGCCGGAGCACCCGGACGAGATCCGCTTCGAGAACGTCACCTACCGGTACCCGGACCGGGAGCGGCCCGCCCTGGACGACATCTCACTGACCATCTCCGCGGGCAGCGTGGTGGCGCTGGTGGGAACGAACGGGTCCGGCAAGAGCACGCTGGTGAAGCTGCTCGCCGGCCTCCACAAGGCCCAGACCGGCCGCATCCTCTGGGACAAGGTCGACCTCGCGGAGGCCGACCGCGACCAGGTCTTCTCGCACATCGCGCTGCTCGACCAGTCCTTCGCGCGCTGGCCGTTCACCGCGGAGACCAACCTCGCGGTCGGCCGGCCGGACAGGGACCCGGAGCCCGGCCGGCTGGCCGCGGCGGCCGCGTTCTCCGGCGCGGACACGGTCATCGGCTCGCTCCCGCACGGCCTGAAGACGCTGCTGGCTCTGCAGTTCCGCGGCGGGTCGGAGCTGTCCGGCGGGCAGTGGCAGACGATCGGGCTCAGCCGCACCTGGTACCGCGACGCCTCACTGATCATCGTCGACGAGCCGACCTCCGCGCTGGACCCGGAGGCGGAGATCGCCTGCTTCGAGAAGATCCGCGAGCTCCGCTCCCCGACCACCACGGTCGTCCTGGTGACCCACCGCATGGCCGCCGTCCAGCACGCCGACCTGATCTACGTCCTGCACGAGGGCCTGCTGGTGGAGCAGGGCACCCACCGGGAACTCCTGGCCGACGAGTCCGGCCGCTACCACCGGATGTTCCAGTCCCAGGCGGACCAGTACCTGCCCGGCGAGAGCGGCGCGGTCCCCGGGCAGCGGCGGTGAGGCGCACCGGATCGCCGTGGGAAGATCCAGGGAGGTCGGCAGCGCGCCGGTCCAGTGAAGGGGCGCCGGTACATGGCAGCAGGATTTTCGGACTGGAAAGTCAAGAAGCAGTACGCGGAGAACGACCGGGTGTCGTACCAGGGCAAGGAATACCGCTGCCTGGCCACGCACACGTCGAATTCAGCGTGGAATCCCAAGGCGGCGGTCACGAAATGGCAGGAATACAAGCCGTAGCCTCCGTTTCCCGGGCGGTGCCGGCCGGCCGCCGCACGGGGCGTCCACCGGCTGCGGTCGCGTGCCGCCCTGGGCGGTCGTAGCGTCGAAGTACGCCTCCGCACCGTCTGCGGTCACTGCTGGGAGGACGCCATGTCCGAGCGCACCGGCTTCGAGCTCACTTTCACCAACCCCTTCCCGGCGGACGACATGCCCGCCGAGCAGGTCGTCGAGGTCTTTCCGACGACCGCGGTCGGGTCGGGCGGGTATCCGATCTACGTCGACCGGACCAAAATCATCCGCGCCGAGATCAGCGACGCGGGCCAGGTGCGCATGATCGCGAGCGGCGGCGGCCAGCGCCCCCAGTCCCCCTCCGCGGTCCACCGGCTGCCCCCGGCCGACGACTGACCCCTTGGCCTTCACCCGCCGCCAGGGTCGCGCCTTCCTCGAAGGCCCGACCCGGGCGGCGTCGTCGCGTCCTGCGCGAAATGCGATCGGATAATCACCTGAATTCCGATCCGCCGTTCTCGACACCAGGAATGGTATTCCCTTCTGTCATTCCCTTCACGGCACCCGCGTGGAATACTCCAGCCACCCGTGGATCACTGATGGGTCGTCACTCCGGCCGTCCCCTGCCGCGCCGCGGGCGCGAGCGTCCGCCACGTCGCGGCGCCACCGCCATCGCTCTCTCGCGCTCCGAAAGGCCGACCGATGACTCCGCTCAGCCGCCGCACGTTCCTGTCGGCCACCGCCGCGGGCGCCGCCAGCATGGTCGGCCTCTCCGCCGCCCAGGAGGCGGCCGCGGCCACCGGCACCGTGGCCGACGTGAAGCACGTGGTCATCCTCATGCAGGAGAACCGCTCCTTCGACCACTACTTCGGAACCCTCGGCGGCGTCCGCGGTTTCGCCGACAAGCAGGCCCTGCAGTTCCCCGGCGGCGGTGACGTCTTCCGCCAGCCCGACCCCGCCCGCACCGACGGCGGCGCCATGCTCCCGTACCGGATGGACACCACCAAGTACAACGCCCAGAACGCGGCCGGCCTCCCGCACGACTGGAACACCGGCCACAAGGCCGTCAACAACGGTGCCATGAACGCCTGGATTGCCGCCAAGGGCCAGCGCACCATGGGGTACTTCACCCGCGCGGACATCCCGTACCAGTACGCGCTGGCCGACGCGTTCACCGTCTGCGACGCGTACTTCTGCTCGCTGGCCGGCCCCACCATCCCCAACCGGCTCTACCTGTGGAGCGGCACCTCGGGCCCCGGCCACGACGGCACCACCGGCCCGTGGACCGACAACACGGCCAGCGCGGAGAACCCCGTCGCGGACTGGACGACGTACGCGGAGCGGCTGCACGCCGCCGGGGTCAGCTGGCGGGTCTACCACAACCCGACCGAGGACGATCTGACCGGGAACTACGGCGACAACGCGCTCGCCTATTTCGAGCAGTTCCACAGCTACGCCCAGGACGACCCGCGGTACGTCAACGCCATGACCAAGTTCGATCTCGGCGTCTTCGACCAGCACTGCAAGGACGGCTCGCTGCCCACCGTCTCCTGGCTGGTCGCGCCCTACGTGTACTGCGAACACCCCACGGCAAGCCCGGACTACGGCGCCTGGTGGGTCGACTCCGCCCTGCGGTCGCTGATGTCGAACCCGCAGGTGTGGAAGGAGACCGTGTTCCTGGTGATGTACGACGAGAACGACGGCTACTTCGACCACGTGATCCCGCCCACCCCCGAGCCGGGCACGCCCGAGGAGTTCGCCAAGGGCAAGCCGGTCGGGCTGGGCAGCCGGGTGCCGCTGTGGGTGGCCTCCCCCTGGTCACGGGGCGGGTACGTCAACTCGCAGGTGTCGGACCACACCTCGGTGCTGCAGTTCCTGGAGCGGGTGACGGGCGTCCGGGAGCCGAACATCAGCGCCTGGCGCCGGACCGTCTGCGGCGACCTCACCAGCTGCTTCGACTTCACCGCCCCGGACTACTCCGTCCCCGCGCTGCCCGACACCGTCGAGCTGATGCGCCGGGCGGACGCCGGCACGGCGTTCCCCGCCGTCGCGCTGCCCGCCGCCGGCACGCAGTACGTGCCCGCGCAGGAGAGCGCGGCGCGACCGCACCGCCGGCTGCCCTACGCCCCGCACGCCGAGGTCGCGATCGACCGCGCGACGGGCGTCGTCACCTGCACCATGGCCAACACCGGGACGGCCGGCTTCCACTACACCGTCTACCCGAACATCATCCAGCCGTTCGCCGGCACCCCCTTCACGGTCGCCGCCGGCGACACGAAGACCTACACGTGGACCACCACGCCGACCGACGCGCGCTACGACTTCACCGTGCACGGCCCCGACGGCTTCGTCCGCCGGTTCGCCGGGAACGTCGTCCCCGCCGACCGCAACGACACCCCGGCGCCCGCGGCGACGGCCGCGATCGGCACGTCCGTCATCCTGCACCTGGCCAACAAGGGCCTCACCGAGATCACATACACCCTCACCCCGCACGACTACGCCGGAACCGCGCAGACGATCCCGGTCGCCCCGCTGTCCCGCACCACCCTCATCTGGCCACTGGACGACGGCCGCTACGACGTCATCATCACCTCCGGCACCGACTACCTCCGGCGCTACGCCGGCACCCTGCACTGACGAGGCAGGAAACCCACCCGGGCGAGGCCACAGAAGCCGCCGGGACAGCCCTCGGCACGGGCTCCGGCGGCCCGCGGGGCGAGGTCGCGGGTGTGGCGGGGCGGCTACCGCCGGGGGTCCTCCGGGCGCCGCACAGCGATCCGGCGAACACCACCTGACCTGGCCTGATGCCCCTTCCGTCGATAGCATTCCGCTCGGCGAAAGGAGGCCCGGATGGACCGGGACATCCGCACGGTCGATGACGTTCTGCGTTTGCTGGACGGCCTGTTCGCGCCGGGGGCCGACCGCTGGACGGCCGACGCGGCCGATTGGTGGGACGGCTTCTACGCGGACCGCTCCCGGCCGGTGCCGTTCTTCGTGGCGCGGCCGGACGAGAATCTGGCCTCCTATGCCGAGCGCGGCCTGATCACCCCCGGCCGCGCCCTCGACCTGGGCTGCGGCCCCGGCCGCAACGCCCTGTACCTCGCATCCCTGGGCCATGAGGTGGACGCCGTCGACCTCTCCCCCGCGGCCATCGCCTGGGCCGAGGACCGCGCCCGCGCCGCCGGCGCCGACATCCGGTTCCACCGCGCCGACGCGTTCGCCCTCACGGAGGCCGAACTCGACGGCCCCTACGACCTCATCCACGACTCCGGCTGCTTCCACCACCTGCCGCCCCACCGCCGCGTCAGCTACCTCGCCCTGCTCGACCGCGCCCTCGCCCCCGGCGGGCACCTCGCGCTGACCTGCTTCGCGGCGGGTGAGGCGGGCATGGGCTCCGAACTCCCGGACGCGGACTTCTACCGCGGGTCCGGTCTGCGGGGCGGCCTGGCCTACACCCCGCACGCCCTGCGCTGGATCTTCTCCGACCTGACCGAGATCGAACTCCGCCGCATGCACGACGAACCCCCGGACTCCCCCCACTTCGGCGAACCCTTCCTGTGGACCGCCCTCTTCCGGCGCGACGCCTAAGCTCGACGGCATGCTGCAACCGGACTGCTATCCCTGCGCCGAGGAATCCCGGTTCGACACCCTGCCCCCGCGGGAGCGCATCGCCGCCGACGCGCACTGGCGGGTCGCCCACGCGATCGACACGGCGCTGCCCGGCTGGCTGGTCCTCGTGCCCCGCCGGCATGTCACCACCGTGCACGACCTCACCGACGCGGAGGCCGCGGCGCTGGGGACGTGGCAGGTGGGGCTCTCCCGCGCGCTGCACCGGGTCACGGGCTGTGTGAAGACGTACGTCGTGCAGTTCGCCGAGGCGGAGGGGTTCTCCCACGTGCACTTCCACATCGTGCCGCGGATGGCGGAGCTGCCCCGGGAGCTGCGCGGTCCCCGCGTGTTCGGGCTCCTCCAGCGCCCGGACGGGGAGCGGGTACCGGCCGAGCGGGCCGACGACATCGCCCGCTCACTGCGCCGGGCCCTCGCCCCCGGGGCCTAGCGCCGCGGGGCCGCTGCCCGGATCCGGGGGGCGGTGGGTTGGGTTGCCGCGGGACCGGGTAGCCCAGTCGGGAGTCCGCTTCTCGCAGTGGGGTGGCCGCTGTTCGCTGACCGCACTGAGCAAGGGAGTCGGCGTGGCCGTCAAGCCCCTCCTCCTCATCGACGTCGACGGTCCGCTCAATCCGTTCGCGGCGCGGCCCCACCGGCGGCCCGCCGGGTACCGGACGCACCGCACGCGCCCGTCCGGCTGGGACCTGCCGTGGCAGAAGCCGCTGCGGGTGTGGCTCAACCCCGCCCACGGTCCGCAGCTGCTGGCGCTGCCCTTCGAGCTGGTGTGGGCGACGACGTGGGGCGCGCAGGCCAACCGCTGGATCGCGCCGCACATCGGCCTGCCGGAACTCCCCGCCATCGACTGGGCGGAGCTGCACGCGCTGCGCGACGACGGCACGTACTTCAAGACCCACGACATCGTCCGCTACGCCGGCGGCCGGCCCTTCGCGTGGATCGACGACGAGATCCGGTCCCCGGACCACGAGTACGTCACCGCCCACCACTCCGGCCCCTTCCTGCTGCTGCGCATCGAGCCGAGCCTGGGGCTGCGCCCGGCGGACTTCGGGCAACTCGCCGACTGGGCAGGCCAACTCGCCGCCTGACGGGCCGCCCACGACCGCCCCGGTCCCTCTGACCTCGGCTTCGGCGGAACGGCGGATGACCGGACTGTCGCGGAATCCTGTCGTCACCGTGAACAAGTGCGCGGTTGTCCCAGTCCGTGGATTGATCCGCCAGTGGTCTATACCTTTGAAGGTAGGGTGGCCGACGGATCGTCAATCACGCGCCCGTGGGGGGACACTTGACCGTCGACCATCTACCGCAACCACCGTCGGACCACGAGCTCTACTGGTACTTCGGACCGCAGCGCCGGTGGGTGCTGATCTGCACCTCGCTCGCCTTCGTGTTCACCGCGGCGACCATGTTCACCTTCGCACTGCGGACGCCGGCCCTGTGGGCCTTCCTCGCCGTGCTGCTGCTCAATCTGGTGGCGCTCGCCCTCTCCTCCGTCAACAGCCTGCGCCAGCGCCGGCTGACCCGGCACTCGCACGAAGTGCTCACCCAAGCCTGGCGGCCGGCCGAACTGCCGGACGTCGACCTGTACCTGCCGACCTGCGGCGAACCGCTCGCCGTCCTGGAGAACGCCTACCGGGCCGTCGCGGCCGTCGACTGGGCCGGATCCCTGACCGTCTGGGTGCTCGACGACGCCGACCGCCCCGACGTGGCCGCCCTGGCAGCCGCGCACGGCTACCGGTACGTCGTCCGCCCGGACCGCGGGCACCTGAAGAAGGCCGGCAACCTCAACCACGCGCTCACCGTGAGCAGCGGGCAGTACATCGCCATCCTGGACGCGGACTTCGCACCCCGCCCCGACTTCCTGCACCACCTGCTGCCGTATTTCGCCGACCCCGGGATCGGCATCGTCCAGAGCCCGCAGTGCTTCGACACCGACGAGTCGATGGACTGGATCCAGCGCGCGGCCGGCTCGGCCCAGGAGTGGTTCTTCCGCTGGATCCAACCCTCGCGCGACGCCAGCGACGCGGCCATCTGTTGCGGCAGCAACGCCGTCTACCGGCGCACCGCGATCGACGCGGCGGGCGGCTTCGCCAAGCTCGACCACAGCGAGGACCTCTACACCGGACTCGCCCTCTACGAGCGGGGATTCCGCACGCTCTACGTCCCGGTGCTGGTCGCCAAGGGCACCTCGCCGGACAACCTCTCGTCCTTCGTCAACCAGCAGTACCGCTGGGCGATGGGCAACCTGCACCTGATCCGGAACTCCGACCTCAAGCGCATGGGCGCGCCCTGGCGGATGCGGCTGTGCTTCTACGAGGGCATCGTCGGCTACCTGACCGCGGCGGTGAACACCTTCGCCGCTCCGCTGCCGCCGCTGGTGATGATGTTCTGGTACCCGGACCAGATACGTCCCTGGCACGTCCTGCCGCTGCTCGCGCCGCTGTGGCTGTGGCACGTGCTGCTGCCCCGGATCAGCCACACCCGGTGGCGGGTCGAGGTCATCCGCGCCAACGTCCTGACGAGCGTCGCCGCCGCGGCCGCGTTCCTGCACACGCTGCGCGGCCACAGCGCCGCCTGGGTACCGACCGGCGTCGGCCGGGTGAAACCCAGCGGGATGGCCCGCAAGGTGGTGCTGGTCTCGCTCGCCTGGCTCATCGGCTCCCTCGGCGCGGCCGCCGCGGGCCTGGCCCTGTCCGTCGTCCGCAACGGATGGTGGCCCAACTGGGGCCTGGCCCTGTACCTGCTGGTGCAGTGCCAGATCGGCCTGCCGCTGGTCCGCGACCTGATCACCGAACTGCTCCCGGCGAGAGCCGCGTCCGTCCGCGCCACCCGGCCCGCCCGCCCCGGCATGCTGCCCCGGCGCTGGCCCGAAGCGCTCGCCGCCACCTCACTGCTCCTGCTCACCGCCCTGCTCGCCTCCGGATGGGTCAGCCCCATGCTTCCCTGGCTGAGCTGAAAGGTCATCACACCCATGTCTTCCACCACGGTTCCGGACCGACATCCCGAAACCGGTTCCCCCGGCCGCCCGTCCCGCGGGCCGGCCCCCACCGGAACCCCGGCCGCCGCAACCCCGGCCACCGGGGACACGTCACCAACCCCCGCGTTCCGCCCCGACATCGAGGGCCTGCGCGCGGCGGCGGTACTCGCCGTGCTCGCCTTCCACGCCGAAATACCCGGCCTGGGCGGCGGGTTCGTCGGCGTGGACGTCTTCTTCGTCATCTCCGGCTACCTGATCACCGGACTGCTGGTCCGCGAGGCGGCCACCACCGGCCGCATCCGCCTCGGCGAGTTCTTCTCCCGCCGGGCCCGCCGGCTGCTGCCCTCGGCGGCCGTCGTCCTCGGCGCCACCGCCCTGGCGGCCGCCTGGCTCACCGTCCCGCTGCGCCGTACCGACCTCGAGTACGACGTCCTCGCCGCCGCGCTGTCCACCGCCAACTGGCGCTTCGTCTCCCTGCAGACCGACTACCTGGCCGCCGGCCGCGATCCGAGCCCGCTGCTGCACTTCTGGTCGCTCGCCGTGGAGGAGCAGTTCTACCTCGTCTGGGGTCCGCTGCTCGCGCTGATCGTCTTCGCGGTCCTCAGGATCTCCCGCCGGGGCCGGGCCGTGCGGTCGGCCGTCTTCACCGTCACCGCCCTGCTGACGTGCGGCTCCTTCCTGCTGGCGCTGCACTGGACGCACTCCTCCGTCTCCCTGGCCTACCTCGGGACACCCTCCCGCGCCTGGCAGTTCGGGGTCGGGGCGCTGCTGGCGCTGACCCCGTGGCACCGGCTGCGCGGCCTGCCGCCGATCCGCCTGCTGGGCGGCTGGGCCGGAGCCGCCGCCGTCGGATGGTGCGTGGTGCGCTACGACGCCGCCACGCCGTACCCCGGATACGCCGCGCTCCTGCCGACGCTCGCCACTGCCGCGATCATCCTGGCGGGCATCGGCACCAGCACCAGCACCAATGTCAGCGCCGGCACCGCGTACGGCGTCGGCCGCGTCCTCAGCGGCCGGATACCCCGGGCGATCGGCCGGCTCTCCTACACCCTCTACCTGTGGCACTGGCCGGTGCTCGTCCTCGCCGAAGCCCGGCTGGGCACGCTCGACTGGCCCGCCAGAACGGCGCTGACCGCCGCCGCCGCGCTCCCCGCCTGGGCCACGATGCGCTGGATCGAACAGCCGCTGCGCCGCAGCAGGACCGTCTCCGAGTTCCCGCGGCGCGGCTTCGCCCTGGGCACCGCCGCGGTCGTCCTGCCGGTGGTCCTGGCGCTGGTGGTCGGCACCGGAACGATGAACATGCTCGCGTCGGCCCCCGCGTTCGACCCGAAGGGGCTGCCTCCGGGCGCGGCCGACGGCAAGTCGCTGCTGGCGCGCACCGGCACCCCGCTCGGGGACGGCCCACCGCTGCCGGGCGCCGTCCAGGCCCGCAAGGACTTCCCGCCGGACGGCGCCTGCGAGGTGGCGCCCGCCGCCACCACCAGCCCGCCCTGCCTGTTCGGCGTGACCACGAGCCCGGACCGGATCGTCCTGCTCGGCGACTCGCACGCCGGCCAGTGGTTCTCCCCCCTGCTGGGCATCGCCGCCGAACGCGGCTGGGCGCTGCAGGAACTGGTGAAGCAGGGCTGCCCGCTGCCGCACCTGACGGTGCGCAACCCGCAGTTGGGGCGGACGTACACGGAGTGCGACACTTGGCGCGCGAACGCCCTGGCGCGGCTGCGCCAGGGACCGAAGCCCCGGCTGATCGTCGTGTCGTCCCTCAACCGCTACACCGACGACCAGGCGCTCCTGACCGCCGGCTGGGAGCGGACGCTGGCGCCGCTGCGCGCCCTCGGCGTGCCAGTCGTCCACCTCCAGGACACCCCCGTCCCCGGGACGGACATCCCGGCCTGCGTCTCCGGGCACACCCAGGACCCGGACGCGTGCGCTTTCGACCGCGCCGCAGCGCAGTGGCCCGATCCGCTCGCGGCCTCGGTCGCGGCCGGCCGGCTGCCGGGCGTGCGGACCGTCGAGGTGAACTCCGTGCTGTGCCCCGGAAAGGGCCCCACCTGCCCGGCGGTATTGGAACGGATCCTGCTGTACCGCGACGACGCGCACCTGACCAACGTCGCCGCCACCGTCCTGGCACCGCGGCTGAAACGGCTGCTCACGGACGCGGGAGCCCTCCCCAACTCCGGCGCGCTCCCCTCGGACCGCTGGACACAGCTGCTCAGGGACGAGTTCGACGGACCCGCCGGCAGCCGCCCGTCGGCCGCGAACTGGCAGTACGACCTCGGCACCTGCTACCCCGGCTGCCCGGCTCCCCAGTGGGGCACCGGGGAGATCGAGACCATGACCGACTCCACGGACAACGTCCGGCTGGACGGGAAGGGCGCGCTGGAGATCGTGCCCCGGCTGCGCAACGGGCGGTGGACCTCGGGCCGCATCGAGTCCAGACGCTCCGACTTCGCCCCGCCGCCCGGGGGCGTGCTCCGCATCGAGGCCGCGATCGCGCTGCCCGACGTCACCGGGCCCGCGGCGGCCGGCTACTGGCCGGCCTTCTGGACCCTGGGCTCCGGTCTGCGCGACGGCTTCACCGGCTGGCCGGCCATCGGTGAACTCGACGTCATGGAGAACGTCAACGGCCGCGACTCCGTCTTCGGCACCATGCACTGCGGCACCCTCGAAGGCGGCCCCTGCAAGGAGCCGCAGGGACTGGGCTCGGGCGACCGGCCCTGCCCCGAGTGCCGGACGGGCTTCCACACCTACGCCGTGGAGGTCGACCTGACCGCCGGTGCGGAACAGGTCCGCTGGTACCTCGACGGACGCGAGTTCCACAAGGTCAGCGCGGCGCAGATGGACGCGCAGACCTGGGACGCGGCCGTGCACCACGGCCTGTTCCTGATCCTGAACGTCGCCGTCGGCGGCAACCTGCCCACCGCGTTCGGCGCCGACGCGGGGCCGTCCACCGTCCCGGGCCACCCGATGCGGGTCCGGTACGTCGCCGTCTCGGCCCGAGGAGGCGCCCCCTCCTGACCGCGGCGGGCGCCCCGCGCACCCGCCGGCCCGCACGGACTCCCCCGTGCGGGCCGCGGCGCGTCGGGCTCCGCCGCCGCTGCCGCTGCCGGCGGGTCAGCTGGGGAACATGCCCGCGGTGGCGTTGACCCAGGTCCCGGTGATGGAGACACCGGCGTCGGAGGCGAGGAACGTCGCCAGTGCGGCGATGTCGGCGATCCGCGGCGAGCGCTTCGTCATCCGCATGCTGTCCAGGTGTCCGACCAGGCCCGCCACCGCGGCCTCGTCCATGCCGGGGGCGCCGGCGGCGGCCAGCTTCTCCGGGGTCAGGCTGTCGGCGACCCCGGCCGTCCAGATCCCGCAGACGCGGACGCCGGCCGGGCCGATCTCCTGGGCGAACTGGCGGATCAGCGCGTCCAGCGCGCCGTCGGCGGCGGCGGTGCCGCCCATCATCGGGCTGCCGTTGGCGGACCCGCTGTTCAGCGACAGGATCACCCCGGAGCCCTGCGGCACCATCCGGCGGGCGGCCGCCCGCGCGGTGATGAACTGGCAGGCGATGCCCTGGACGACCGGCCGGGTGTAGTCCTCCAGCGACATGTCCGTGAGCGGCACGCCCTGGAAGTCGCCCCGGGGCACGAGGTTGACGGAGACGTCGAGGCGGCCGGCCCGTTCGACGACCGACGCGGCGTGTGCCTCGACGGCCTGCTCGTCCCGGGCGTCGAGCACGTCGTACTCAGCACCCACCTCGGCCGCGGTCCGCTTCAGCGTGGCCTCCGTGCGGCCGGCGAGGAACACCCGCGCACCCGCCTCGGTGTAGGCCCTCGCGACACCCGCGCCCAGGGAACCGGCTCCGCCGTAGACGACCGCGACCTTGTTCTGCAGCATCATGCTCATTCCTTCGGTCAGGGGCGCCGAGCGCGCCCGTCATCCTGTACGACGCACCCGGGGCGGAAACTCATCGATCGCCGCGGCGCGGTGTCAGAGCGTCATCGGCAGCCCGAACGCCGGGAACAGGTGCGGCTCGAACGTGGTGATCTGGGCGATCCGCCCCTCCTCCACCCGCAGGACGTCGATCAGCTGGGCCCGGAAGACGCTGGTGCCGGGCCGCTGCAGGTAGCCGGCGACCGCGGGCTGGCCGTTGGCGTGCACGGGCAGGTGACGCCAGTACCCGGCGAACATCGGCGACGCCGGATCCAGGTTCGGCCGGACGAAGGCGAAGAGCGCGTCGCGGGTGGTGAACCAGAACGGGTTCGGCGGCATGGTCAGCACCGCGTCCTCGCGTACCAGCTCGGTCATCGCGTCGATGTCGCAGCGCGCGGCCGCCTCCATGTAGCTCTGCAGCAGCGCCAGGTCCGCGGCGCTCGGCTCCGCCGCACTCCAGTCCTCGCGCCGTCCCGGCAGCGCCTCGCGCAGCGCTGACCGGCCGCGCTGCACGGCGCTGTTGGCGGAGGCGAGGCTGGAGCCCAGCAGGTCGGCGGTCTCCTGGGCGGACCATCCGGCCACGTCGCGCAGGATCACCGCCGCCCGCTGCCGGGGCGGGAGCTGCTGGATCGCGGTCAGGAAGACCAGCTCCAGGGTCTCGCTCGCCACCGCCTGCTCGTCCGGCTCGTGCTGCGGGGCGGGGGTCTCGGGCAGCTGGTCGTCGGGGAACGGCTGGAGCCACGGCAGCCGCGGCGGCGGGGGTCCGTCGCCGGAGTCCATGCCCGGGACCGGCTCGTACACGGTCGGGCGGCGGTTGTTCCTGCGGAGGAAGTCCAGGCAGGCGTTGGTGGTGATCCGGTAGAGCCAGGCCCGGGGGTTGTCCACGGCGGCGAGCGTCTCCCGGGCCCGCCAGGCCCGCAGGAAGGCCTCCTGGGTGAGGTCCTCCGCCTCGTCGTACGAACCGAGCAGGCGGTAGCAGTGGGCCCGCAGCTCCCGGCGGTGCTCCTCGGTGAGGGCGGCGAAGGCCTCCTCGGTGAGCGCCACGGGACGCGTCACGCCATGCGTCGGATCAGGACGCGTCACGGGATTCGTCACGCCGTCGGGTGTGACGTTTTCCGCGGCCGCCGCCGGCGAAGGCTCCGGTGTCTCCTCGCGTGCCTGCCGGGCCAGCCGGCGGAGCTGGGCGAACCGCGGGGAGAGCGACTCGACGTCGGCGTGGAAGGCGGGCGCGGGGTCCAGCCGCAGCCGCCGCACCCGGTCCGCGATCTCCGTGACCAGTTCCCGCGCCGGGACCCCGGCCGGCTGCCGCCGCTCCCGGTAGGCGCGCTGCCGGCACGCCTGGGAGCAGTACACCGCGGTCCTCCCGGACCGCCCGCCGGCCACGATCGGCTCCCCGCAGACCTGACACTTCTCCGTCATGACCCACACCCTAAGGACCCGGCCCGCTCCCCCGCCGCACCTCCCCGCCCGGACCGGCGCCTCCTCCCCCGACCGGCGCCGCCCCGGGGGCCGCCCTCGTCGCCGCGCCCTCTAAGGTGCTCGAATGAGTTCGCAGGGATATCTCGCAGACCTGTTCTCGCTGGACGGCCGTGTCGCCGTGGTGACCGGCGGCAGCTCCGGCATCGGCCGCGCCATCACCGGGGCGCTGGCCCGCGCCGGGGCGCGGGTCGTGGTGGTGGCCCGCAGGGAGGCGGAGCTGGCCGGCACGGTCGACGAGTTGACCGACGACGGCTGCCGGGCCGCCTGGGTCAGCGCCGACCTGTCCACCGGCGACGGAGTGCGGGCGGCGGCCGACGCGGCGGCCGCGGTGTTCGGGGAGCCGGACATCCTCGTCAACAGCGCCGGGATCAACCTGCGGCCGCCGCTGGAGGAGCTGGACGACGCGGTGTGGGACGCCACGATGGCGGTGAACCTGAAAGCCCCCCACCTGCTGGGACAGCGGTTCGGCCCGGGCATGGCCGAGCGGGGCTTCGGGCGCATCATCCACATCACCTCCCAGCAGGCGCACCGGGCGTTCGTCCAGAGCGGCGCCTACGGCGTCTCCAAGGGCGCCCTGGAATCGCTGGCCCGGTCGCAGGCCGAGGCGTGGTCGCCGCACGGCGTCACCTGCAACACCCTCGTGCCGGGGTTCGTGATGACGCCGCTCAACGCCCGGCTGTCGTCGGACCCCGAGAAGGTCGCGGCGCTGGCCGCGCGCACGATGGTGGGACGCAACGGCCTGGCCGAGGACTTCGCGGGCGCCGCGGTGTTCCTGGCGAGCCGCGCCTCCGCCTACGTCACGGGGCAGGCGATCTTCGTCGACGGCGGTATGTCCGTGCACTGACGGCCCTGCCGGGGCGGAACGCGGCGGTGAACGGGGGGCGCCCCGCCCTCGTCCGCCGCCGCCCGCCGCACCTCAGATCCAGCCGTCGAGCGAGGCCATGAAGCCGTCGAAGTCGTCACGGTGGATGCAGTGCCCGGCGCCCTCGACCGTGCGGATCTCGAACCCGTTCTCCCGGAGCTCCCGCGCGCTCTCCGGGCTGACGCACAGGCTCGGGTCGGCCAGTTGCACCAGCGACGGCACGACCGCGCTCGCCGGCAGGTACCCGAGGGCGGTGCCGTTCTCGGTGACCGCGAAGAACTCCCGGTCGAACAGGGCGAAGCCGGCCAGTTCGGCGGCGACGTCGGCGTCCGACCAGCGCGGATTCATCGTCCGTACGCTGTCGGCGGACGCGCTCTCCACGAGGTCCAGCATGAACCGCGTCGCCTCCGGCGGCAGGTCCCCCACCCGGAACCCGGGGTCCGAGTAGACCGCGCGCCTCGGCCGCAGCCGGTCGGCGGCGAGCGCGAGGGACAGGCCGCCGAGCGAGTGGCCGATGGCGAGATCCGCCCCGGTCGGCAGGTTCTCCACCAGGTCGTCGGCGAGCAGTTCCGCCCGGTACTCGCCCCGCGGGCTGCGGCCGTGCCCGCGCAGGTCCGGGGCGATGACCCGGTAGCCGCGGAGGATCAGTTCCTCCTCCACGGCGTGCCAGGTGCGGTGGTCCGACATGCCCCCGTGGACGAGCAGCGCGACCTTGTCGCCGTTGCCCCGCTCATGGACGTTGAGCTGCATGGTTCTCCTGCCCCGGGCCTTCTCCGACCCTTGTAGTTACACGTGTCACTCACACGCTACACCCACCCGTCGGCGACCACGCGCGGCCCCACCCCGGAGCCCCAACCACCGCAACCAGCGAGGCCGTTGGTGCTTGACAGCGCACAGGGCCCCGAGGATCCTGTCTTACTGTCGTAGGACAATAGGAGAACGCAAGTGATCGAGTTCGTGCTCGACGGCCGCTCGCGGGTGGCCACCTATATGCAGCTGGTCCTCCAGGTGAAGCAGTCGCTGCGGGTCGGCCTGCTGGAGCCGGGAGACCAGCTGCCCAAGGTGCGCTCGGTGGCCCAGTCACTGGCGATCAACCCGAACACGGTGCTGAAGGCCTATCGGGAGCTGGAGATCGAAGGGCTGGCGGAGGGCAGGCCCGGCGTGGGCACCTTCATCGTGCGCACGCTGGCGGGGCCGTCGCTGGTCAACCAGGCCGAACTGCGCGAGGACCTGGTGGCCTGGCTCCGCAAGGCCCGGGCCGCCGGCCTGCCCCGCGACGACATCGCCGCCCTCGTCGACACCACCATGCGCGCCACGCTCGACGACCCGGCATCCAAGGACCCCTCGTGAACGAAGTAGGAGCACACATGACGGACACGGCGTTGGAGACCGACGCCCTGGGCAAGCGCTACGGGCGCTCCTGGGCGCTGCGCGACTGCTCCCTGCGGCTGCCGGCCGGACGGATCGCGGCCCTGGTCGGGCCGAACGGGGCGGGCAAGTCCACGCTGCTGCACCTGGCGGTGGGCCTGCTGCGGCCGGACGCCGGACGGGTGAGCGTCTTCGGCCAGGACCCGCGCGACAACCCCGCGGTGCTGGCCGACATCGGCTTCGTCGCCCAGGACACCCCGCTCTACAACGACTTCACCACCACCGACCTGATCACGCTGGGCGGCAAGCTCAACCGCCGCTGGGACGCCGCCCTCGCCCGCGACCGGTTCGCCCAGCTCGACCTCCCCTCGAACAAGCCGGTCGGCCGGCTGTCCGGCGGCCAGCGCGCCCAGGTCGCCCTGGCGCTGGCGCTCGCCAAACGGCCCCGGCTGCTGCTCCTCGACGAGCCCATCGCCGCCCTGGACCCGCTGGCGCGCCACGAGTTCATGCAGACGCTGATGGGCGCGGTCGGCGAGACCGAGACCACCGTGCTGCTCTCCTCGCACCTGCTGACCGACCTGGAGCGCACCTGCGACTACCTGGTCGTGCTGCAGACCGCGCAGGTCCAACTGGCCGGCTCCGTCGACGACCTGCTCGCCGAGCACCGGACCTGGGTCGGCCCGCGCACCGCCGCCGACGCGGTTCCCGACGGTGCGCAGGTCATCCGCTCCAGCCACACCGATCGGCAGTCCACCCTGCTCGTGCGCACCCAGGGCCGTCCGCCGGGCGACCTGGCGTGGTCCGAGCACGAGGTGACCCTCGAAGACCTCGTCCTGGCCTACCTCACCGCCGCCGCCCGCCCGGCCCGCACTCCGATGGATGTGACCGCATGATCTGGCTCACCTGGCGCCAGCACCGCAAGCAGGCCCTGTTCACCGCGATCGCCCTCGCCCTGCTCGCCGCCCTCCTGATCCCCACCGGCCTGCGCATGCACCACGCCCTGGACGACTCAGGCCTGGCCGACTGCCTGTCCGAGCTGGGTCCGGCCGAACTCGTGGCGAACAACGACTGCCAGAAGCTCAGCACGCAGTTCTCCAACCAGTTCTCCGCGATGCCCTTCGTCAGCGTGCTGTTCGTGATGCTGCCGCTGCTGGTGGGGCTGTTCTTCGGGGCCCCGCTGATAGCCCGCGAGGTCGAACACGGCACCCACCGGTTCGTCTGGACGCAGGGCGTCAGCCGCCGGCAGTGGGCGCTGGCGAAGTTCGGTCTGATCGGCGCCGCCACGACGCTGCTCGCCGTCGGGTACGCACTGGGCGTCTCGTGGTGGGCCGAGCCGCTGGCCACCATGGGCAACGGCCGGTTCACGTACATCATCTTCGACGTGCAGGGCATCGCGCCGATCGGCTACACCCTGTTCGCAGTGGCCCTGGGCATCTTCGCCGGCACCGTCTGGCGCAAGGTGGTGCCCGCCATGGCGGTCACCCTCGGCGGGTTCCTCGTCGTCCGGCTCGGCATCGAACTGCTGGCCAGGATGCACTACATGGCGCCGCGCACCCTCACCTACGCCGTCACCGGCAACCTGCAGCCGAACCCCGCGCGCAGCAACTGGGTCGCCGCCATGGGCGTGCGCGACGCCGGGGGCAAGCTGGTCCTGAGCGGCAGCCAGACGGGCTGCCCGCCGGTCGGGGCCAAGGCGGCCCCGGGGATGCCCGACGCCGACGCGTGCCTGAACCAGATGGGCCTGGGACGCCGCGCCTACAACTGGCAGCGCTACCAGCCCGGTGACCGCTTCTGGACGTTCCAGTGGATCGAGACGGGCATCTTCGTCGCCCTGGCCGCCCTGCTGGTCCTCCTCGCCGTCCGCCGCATCAGCCGCGTCGCCTGACCGGGCGGCGAGCGCCGGGCCGGCGGGACGGGCCGGCGCTCGGGGCGACGGCCCTCAGGAGGACGTCCCGTACCAGGTGGCGGTCGCCGCCGCCCGCTCGCGCAGACGGTCGCGCAGCCACTGCGGGGCCAGCGCCTGCGCGTTCGTGGCGAGCTGCCACAGGGCCCACTCGGCATGCCGCGCGTCCTGGAACGTCACCTCCAGCCGCGGCCACCCGTCGGCCCCGGCCTCCTCCGCCCCGGCCTCCCCCTCCGCGGCGCGGACGGTCAGCGCGGTGCCGGCCAGTTCCTCCCGCCGCGCCGGGTCCACCCGCACCAGCACGGTGACCTGGTCGCCGCCGGTCCGGAAGCGCCGGCTGCGCTCCTGCCAGGCCCGGTCCAGGTCGACCCGCTCCGGCCGCTGGGCCGGCCGGTCCAGTTCCTCGGCGGCCAGCACCCGCGCGAGCCGGTAGGTGCGGTCCGCGCCGGACCGCGTGGCCAGCAGATAGCCCTGGCCGCGCACGGTGACCAGGCCGATCGGGTCCACCTCGCGCCACACCGGGGCCCGGTCCACCGCCGCGTAGCGGATGCGCAGCTTGTGGCCGGCGAACACCGCGCGCCGGATCTCGCCGACCACCGCGTCCGGCACCTCCTCGGCCACCAGCCGCCGTGCGAGGAGGTCGGTCTCCGGTTCGACGAGCAGGCGCTGCGCCGCACCGGCCGCGGTCGCCCGGTAGCTCGCGGGCAGGGCGTCGACCACCTTGCGCATGGCCGAGGCGAGCGCCGAGCCGAGGCCGAACGCCTGCGCGCCGCGCCGCGATCCGGCGACCAGCAGGGCGAGTGCCTCGTCGTGGTTGAGTCCGGTCAGCTCGGTCCGGAAGCCGGGCAGCAGCTCGAACCCGCCGTGCCGACCGCGTTCGGCGTAGACCGGGACACCCGACGCGGACAGCGCGTCGATGTCGCGCAGCACGGTGCGGGTGGACACCTCCAGCTCGCGGGCGAGCGTGGCCGCGGACATGCGGCCGTGCTGCCGCAGCAGCAGAACCAGGGAGACCAGCCGATCGGCGCGCATGCGACGACAGTACGGAAATACATGACACACCGTGTCGTGAATGGTTGCGAGGCTTCAGCACGACCTACGCACGACAACAGCCGCATCGCACACGAGAGGTGACCCGTATGGCACACGCCATCGCCAACCCGGACGGCCTGCACGACCCGGTCCCGTTCGGCTACAGCCACACCGCCTCCGTCCCCGCGGGGACGGAACTGGTGCTCATCGCGGGCCAGTACGGATCGGGCCCGGACGGGGCGGTCGTCTCGGCCGACTTCGCCGAGCAGGTCGCGCAGACGTTCCGCAACATCGGTGTCGCGCTGGCCGCCCACGGGCTCGACCTCGGCCATGTCGTCCAGCTCAGGACGTACGTGGTGGACCATG
This sequence comes from Streptomyces sp. NPDC006733, assembly GCF_040636125.1. Lineage (NCBI taxonomy): Bacteria > Bacillati > Actinomycetota > Actinomycetes > Kitasatosporales > Streptomycetaceae > Streptomyces > Streptomyces sp. NPDC006733. The sequence goes on from NZ_JBEYJD010000032.1 coordinate 47,866, forward strand.
ACGTGAGCAGGCTGGGGCCGATCGCCGGGGCCGTACGGGAGGGCTGGGGCACCAACCCGCCCCCGCAGACCCTCATCGGTGTCGCGAGCCTGGCCACGCCCGACGTGCTGTTCGAGGTCGAGGCGGTCGCCGCCCGGTCCTGACGCGCCGCCGGCCGCCCGGACCGCCCGGTGGGCGGGCCCCTGCGCCCGCCCACCGGGCGGTCGGCGTCAGCCGCGCTCGTAGCGCAGGAGGACGACGCCGTTGCCGAAGGCCCGGGTCTCGCGCAGCCGCAGGGTCCTTCTCGTGTCCGCCACGGGGAACAGCGGCTTGCCCCGGCCGATGGTGACCGGATGGACGTAGACGCGGTACTCGTCGACCAGGTCGAGCCGCAGGAACGTCGCCGCCAGGTCGGCGCCGCCGACCGCCAGGTCTCCGCCGGGCGCGGCCCGCAGCGCCCGGATGTCGTCGACGACCACGTCCCGCTCGATCGTGGTGTTCCACTCCGCCCGCTCCAGGGTCCGGGAGTAGACGATCTTCGGAATGTCCCGCCAGATGCGGGCGAACTCCGCCATGACCGGGGAGCTCTCGGGGTCCTTGTCGGCGGTCGGCCAGAAGTCGGCCATCAGCTCGTAGGTGACCCGCCCGCTCAGGAGGGCGCCCAGGGCCCGGATCTCGTCGTTGAAGTGCTGGTGCAGCTCGTCGTCGACCTGGTGCCAGCCGATGTCGCGCTCCGGCCCCTCGATGTACCCGTCCAGGGAGACCGACATCATCAGGATGACTTTGCGCATCGCGGATCCTCGCGCCGACGTCAGCAGGGCAGCAGCGTTCGCGCGGCATGCGGTGACCGCACCTCCGCGGCGCCGACTCTACGCCGCCGGCTCCGTGCCGTCACCGGACGCGCCCGACCCGGACCGGGGGCGCCCTCCCCGGACGGCCGGAACCGAACGGCGTCCGCTCCGGCGGATATCGCTCGCGCGTACGAGGGGCGTGCCGGTGCCTGATGCCCGGGCCGTCCCGTGCACTCGGTGGGGTGAAGGGCGGGCACAGGGGATTGCCTGGCCGGGGCGGGGGTCGTTGGTCGAGGCGTGACAGTGATCCAGGAGTTCGGGGTTCCGACCGGCCGACGGCGGCGCGGGGCGGGCGACGACGCAGCTGAAGAATCGCTTCTTCTGATGGACGAACCCCCGATCTACGCCGCACTCGTCCGGCAGTGGCACCAGGGCGGGCGCATACTGCCCGGCCAGAACGACCGTGAGTGGTCCGCGCTGGTGGCCGCCGTCCCGGGGACCCGCGGTCACTGACCCGAGCGGGATGCCGGACTTCCCCCCGGCATCCCGCAACCGGCATCCCGCGACCGGCGTCTCGTGACCAGCACCTCGCAAACCGTCCGCCCGCGCGGTCGCACGCGCCCGCCCGCCCGTGAGGGCGAGGGCCGCCGGCCTCAGCCCGCCTTGATCATGTCGGCGCACTTCTCGCCGATCATCATCGTCGTGATGCACGGATTGACCGCCGGCAGGAACGGCATCACCGAGGCGTCCGCCACCCGCACCCCGGTCACGCCCTTGACCCGCAGCTGCGGGTCGAGGGGCGAGTCGGGGTCGCCGGTCGCGCCCATCCGCACGGTGCCCGCCGGGTGGTAGACCGTGTTGTGGGTCTTGCGGATGTAGTCCAGCAGCTCCTCGTCGGACTTCGCCGCGGGCCCGGGGGCCAGCTCCGCACCCGCCCAGTCGGCCATCGGGGACTGCGCGACGATCTCCCGCGCGAGACGCAGCCCGTGCGTCATCACCCGCACGTCGTGCTCGTCGGTGAAGTAGCGCGGGTCGACGCGCGGCTTGTCACGGGAGTCCCGGGTCCGCAGCCTGACGGTGCCCGTCGAGCGGGCCCGGGTGACGTTCGGGGTCAGGCAGAAGGCGTTCTCGGTCGTCGGGTAGCCGTGGCGGTAGGTGTTCATGTCGAACGGCACCTGGCCGTAGTGGAACATCAGGTCCGGCCGGTCCAGGCCCTCCTGGGTGTCGGTGAAGATGCCGATCTCCCACCACTGGGTGGAGGTGGTGACCATGGGCCGCTTCGCCTCCCACATCACCAGGCCCTCCGGGTGGTCCTGGAGGTGCGAGCCGACGCCGGGGGAATCGACCAGGACGTCCACGCCGGAGTCCTTGAGGTGCTCGGCCGGGCCGATGCCCGACAGCATCAGCAGCTTGGGCGAGTCGATGGCCCCGCAGGCGACGATCACCTCGCGCCGCGCCCCGACCGCCAGGGTGTGGATGGTGTCGGGTGCCAGGTACTCCACTCCCGTGCAGCGCTTGTTCCGGTCGAACGCCAGCCGCTTGGCCTGCAGGCCGGTGCGGACCTCGAGGTTGGGCCGCTTGCCCATGATCGGGTGCAGGTACGACACCGACGCGGAGGAACGCGTGCCGTCCTCCCGGGCGTTGATCTGGAACCAGTGCGCGCCGCGCACCACCGTGGTGCCGGTGTTGAACGGCGTGGTGGGGATCCCGGCCGCCGCGCACGCCTCCAGCAGCGCCCTGCCGCACGGGTCGTTCGGCGGGACGGTGCGCAGCGTGACCGGGCCCGAGCGGCCGTGGTGGTCGCCGGGCGCGTCGTTGGTCTCCAGCCGCTGGTAGAGCGGGAAGCAGTCCGCGGCGCTCCAGCCGGTGCAGCCCAGCGCCCCCCACTCGTCGAGGTCCTCCGCCGGTGCCCAGAAGGCGATGCAGGAGTTGTGCGACGAGCAGCCGCCGAGCACCTTCGCCCGGGCGTGGCGCATGTAGCTGTTGCCGTTCTCCTGCGGCTCCACCGGGTAGTCCCAGTCGTAGCCGGACTCCAGCAGCCCCATCCACTGGTCGAGTCGCAGGATGTTGTCGTCGCCGACGTCCGAGGGGCCGGCCTCCAGCACGCAGACGGTGACGTCCGGGTCCTCGGTCAGCCGTGCGGCCACCACCGCGCCGGCCGTGCCGCCGCCGACGACGACGTAGTCGAACTCGTCCATGTCAGTTCTTCCTCGTTTCGCGGTCCGTGCTCACAGTGCGGGGGTGCCGAAGGCGTGCTCGGACAGCACGCCGGTCTTCTTGCGCTGGACGAACCAGTAGTAGGCGAAGCCGCCGACCGCGACGGCGCTCACGAACAGGACGCCGCCCCAGCGCAGGTACCAGTGCTGCGGGCCGGTGGCGTTGTAGACCTCGGCGCGCGGCCACAGCAGGTTGATCGTCATCGCGGTGCCCCAGAGCACCGCGAGGACGTTGACCGGCAGGCCCCAGCGGCCGAGGGAGAAGTTCTCGGTCGACGGCGTCCATCCGCCGCGCAGCCGCTGCACCAGCATCGGCAGGGTGACCATGAGGTACGCGATGTAGATCATGATGATGGCGATGCTGGTGACGACCGAGAAGATCTGCGGCTGGTTGATGTTGACGACCAGGATGGCGATCGCGACGAGCCCGATCACGCAGGTGGCCAGCACCGGTGTCTGGAACCGCGGGTGCAGCTTGGCGAGCTTGGAGCCGGCCGGCAGGTTGTTGTCGCGGGCCATGGCGAAGGCCAGTCGCAGCCCGGCGGTCTGCACCGACAGCGCGCACACCGTGATCGCGATGACGACGCACCACAGCACGGCCTGGCCGATCGTCTCGCCCAGCGCGGCCTTCACCACGTACTGCAGCCCGTCCACGGAGAGTTCCTTGGCGTGCAGGTCCGGGGTGGCCAGCAGCGCGAAGAGCAGGATCAGCCCGCCGAGGACGAAGGACGCGACGAGGGCGCGCAGGATGGCCCGCGGCGCGTTGCGGGCCGGGTCGATGGACTCCTCGCCGAGCGAGGACGCGGTGTCGAAGCCGTACATCACGTAGGCCGAGGCGAGCGAGGCGGTCAGGAACGCCCCGAAGTAGCCGAGCGACTGGCCCTGGCCGAGCCCGTCGGTGTGCATGATGGCGCTCGGGCCGCGGGTGATGTGCGCGGCGAGCAGGATGATCAGGACGACCGCGGCGATCAGCTCGATGAAGACGCCGGTGGAGTTGATGGTGGCCATCAGCTTCACGCCGAAGGCGTTGATGACGGTGGTGAAGACGATCAGGATCGTGCCCAGCAGGACGGCGTTGGCGGCCGCGTCGTACTTGCCGGTGCCGTCGCCGATGACCTGGAAGATGCTGGAGATCTGCGGGAGTGTCAGCTGGTAGGCCAGCGCCACCGCGGCCAGCGACACCATGGTCGCGACCGTCATCATCCAGCCCGCCAGCCATCCGACGTGCGGGCCGCCGGTCTGCTTGGCCCAGTTGTAGACCGAGCCCGCGACGGGGAAGCGCGCGGCCAGTTCGCAGAAGCACAGCGCCACCATCAGCTGGCCGACGAAGACCATCGGCCAGGACCACCAGTAGGCGGGGCCGCCGAAGCTGACGCCGAAGTAGAAGAGCTGGAAGGTGCCGGTGAGGATGGAGATGTAGCTGATGCCCGCGGCGAAGGTGTGGAAGTTGCCGAGTGTGCGCTTGAGCCCGGGCTTGTACCCGAGCTCGGTGAGCGCCGCGTCGCTGTCCACCTCCGCGCCGGCGGCGGGCGGAGCCGCCCGGCCGGAGTCGCTCATTCGAACCACCGCTGCGGGCGCGCGGCGGTGTTGCGCCAGATGTGCTTGGCCTCCTGGTACTCGGCCAGTCCGGCCGGACCCAGCTCCCGGCCGATACCGGACTGCTTCATGCCGCCCCACTCGGCCTGCGGCACGTAGGGGTGGAAGTCGTTGATCCACACGGTGCCGGCACGGAGCCGGGCGGCCACCCGGTGCGCGCGTTCGCCGTCCTGCGTCCAGACCGCCCCGGCCAGGCCGTAGACGGTGGCGTTGGCGAGCGCGATCGCCTCGGCCTCGTCACGGAACCGCTCGACGGTCAGTACCGGCCCGAACGACTCGTCCTGGATCACGGACATGTCGGCGGTGCACTCGTCCAGCACGGTCGGCGGGTAGTAGTAGCCGTCGGCCAGCGCCGGGTCGTCGGGGCGGGCGCCGCCGCAGCGCAGCACCGCGCCCTCCTCGATGCCGGCCGCGACGTACGCCTCGACCTTCTCCCGGTGCGCGGCCGAGATCAGCGGGCCGGTGCGGGCGTCCTCGTCGAAGGGGCCGCCGAGCCGGATCTCCCGGGCCCGCCGCACCACCTCGTCGACGAACCGGTCGTGCAGCTCGTCCTGGACCAGCAGCCGGGCGCCGGCCGAGCAGACCTGCCCGGAGTGCAGGAAGACCGCCATCAGGGCGTAGTCGACGGCGGTGTCGAACTCGGCGTCGGCGAAGACAATGTTGGGGTTCTTGCCGCCCAGTTCCAGGGCGATCTTCTTCACGGTGGGGGCCGCGGCGGCCATGATGCGCCGTCCGGTGACCAGGCCGCCGGTGAAGGAGACCAGGTCCACGCGCTCGTCGGTGCTGAGCGGCGCTCCCGCGACGGCTCCGGCTCCGAGGACGAGGTTGGCGGCGCCGTCGGGCAGGCCGGCCTCCTTCAGCAGCCCCATCAGGAGGATGGCGGTGTGCGGGGTCAGCTCGCTGGGCTTGAGCACGAAGGTGTTGCCGGCGGCCAGCGCCGGGGCCACCTTCCAGGCGGTCTGCAGCAGCGGGTAGTTCCACGGGGTGATCAGTGAGCAGACGCCGACCGGCTCGTGCACGATCCTGCTGTCGGTCTCCGGGTTGCCGGTGTCGACGACCCGGTCGGTGCCGCCCGCGGCGGCCAGGTTGCCGAAGTAGCGGAAGCAGTTGGCGATGTCGGCCATGTCGTACTCGCTCTCGACCAGCCGCTTCCCGGTGTCGAGGGATTCGGCGCGGGCGAAGGCGGCGCTGTCGCGTTCCAGCAGGTCCGCGACGCGCAGCAGCAGCCGTCCGCGCTCGGCGGCCGGGGTGCCGGGCCAGGGCCCGTGGTCGAACGCCTCGCGGGCGGCGCCCACCGCGGCGGCCGCGTCCTCGGGCCCCGCCTCGTCCACGGTGGCGACCAGTTTGCCGTCCGCCGGACAGCGGATCTCGCGCACCTGCCCCGCGGAGGCGGCGGTCCACTGGCCGCCGATGAACAGCTCCGGCATGAAGGCTCCTGTGCGATTCGTGATGGGCTGTACGGTCTGGTGACGGTCTGTTACCCGACACTAAGGCGGCCGCCCGGTCGCCGCAGCACACGCGCGGCCAACCGGACGGCATCCCTCCGCGTACCTCTCCACGAATCGGGAAAGCATGCACACCCGTTCGGGTCAATGCGGCGGCCCCGCCGCGGACCCGTTCAGGCGTGCTGCGGGGCCTCGTCCTTGAGCATCCCGCGCACCCCGTCGCGCAGTTCGGGGCCGTCCGTGTGCCCGTGGACCGACACGGCGTGCTCGGTCGCGGCGCGGACGACCTCCTCCTCCTCACCGGCGATGGTCAGCGTGCACCCGGATTCACTGGGCATGTCCCGGCAGTCGGCGACCTTGCGCATGACAGACCTCCACTCCGCCCGTGGGCGCCGCGCCGCCGGCCCGCGAGCGCCGGGCGGGCGCTGGGCGACGGCCGCACGGCAGGCGCTGGGGCTCTTTAGCACAAATATAGGCATTTCTACTGAAGAGCACCAGGTTGCGACGTTCTCAGGAGTCGAGCCAGTGCCGCCGGCCGAGGCTGATGACCCGCAGCTGGCGGCGGGCGGTGGAGGCGATGCGCTCCTCGTCCTCCGGCGCGGCCTCCAGGAACTGCGACGCGGTCGTCACCATGTGGTCCACGTACAGCTCCGCGAGCATCCGCAGGTCGTCCGCCGTCCAGCCCTCGGAGGCGGGCTGCAGGGCCAGGCCGGCGGCCACCTCATCGGCGAAGTGCCGCAGCTGCAGGGCGATGGCCTCGCGGACCGGGCGGACACCGCCGTGCCGCTCGCGGGCGATGAAGCGGATGTGCGGCCGGTGGTCGAGGACGTGGCCGGCGATGATCTCGACCGTGCGGTCGATCAGCCGGTCCGGATCCCGCTGCTCGGCCATCGCCGCCCGGATCACCGAGTGCAGGCTGCCGAGCGACTCCTCGACCAGGACCACGCCGAGATCCGACAGGTCGCGGAAGTGCCGGTAGAAGGCGGTGGGCGAGACGCCCACGGCACGGGTGACCTCGCGCAGCCCGAGGCTGCTCAGGTTCTGGTGCTCCAGCAGGCCCAGCGCGGCATCCAGCAGGGCCTGGCGGGTCTGCTGTTTACGGGCCTGACGGACGCCGGTGGTGTGACTCATGTCATTCAGTAAACAGGTGTTCTCTCAATTACGCCAGGATAGACTCCTACTCAGTGAACAGTTGTTACCCGAACTTCCCAACTCCCGAAGGGGGAACCGCAAATGAGCCTCGTCGTACTCCTCGTGGCCATGGGCGTCCTGATGGGCGCGGCCGCGCACGCCTCGCTGTCGGTCTTCACCGTCGCCTCGGCGCTGATCGTCGCCTGGCTGCTGGCCTTCGGCGTCCGCGAGGGCATCGCCCGCGTCCGGAACCACCGCTGACCGGCGCGGCCACCGCGACCGTCCCGCGCCACACCGTCCAGCAAGGGGGAAACACCATGAACGCCCAGCTCACCTCGTCCACCACCCGCCACCCCGCCCGCGAGCGCAGGGACGCCGACGGCATGGCCGTCGCCTCCTTCCTGCTCGGACTGCCGGGCCTGCTCGTCCTCAACCTCGTGCTCGGCCCCTGCGCCATCGCGCTGGCCTGCACCGCGCTCGCCAAGGGCACCCAGCGCCGCGGCCGCGCCCTGCTCGGCCTCGCCCTCGGCATCGCCGACCTCGTCATCCTGGTCGTCACGACGGTCGCCAACGACGGCGTGCTCTGGCAGTTCTGACGCCCCCGCCGGCCGCCGGCCCCCGGCGGCCGACCGCCCCGCGTCCGCACCCCGCCCCGCCTCGCCCCGCCTTCGCCCCACCGGCCGCGAATCCTCGTGCAGACATCTAGGCGTACCGACTGGTCGGTACTACCCTCTGGCCACGCCCCTCGCAGGCGCTACCGCTCGGCACATCCGTATCCAGGAGGAGCCGCATGGCCACGCCCCCGTCGCTGCACGACGACGCCAATGCCGTCCCCGAGCCTCCCAGCAGCCCCGAACCCGGCCTGGCCGCGCGCCTGTGGCGCCGCGACCTGCCGCACTACCCGGCCACCGGCCCCCGCATGGCCTACCTGGCGATCGTCGTGATCACCACCGTCGTCCTGTACTACATGCTCTACATCCAGTACGCGGTCGCCACGTCGATCATCGAGCACTTCCACATGACGTACACCTACTTCATCTGGGTCTCGGTCGTCGGCAACGCGGTGGGGGCCTTCGCCTCCCTGGCCGCCGGCCTCGCGGACCGCTGGGGACGGGCCAACATGGTCGTCTACGGACTGCTGATCGCCGGGCTGCTGGTCCTGTTCGGACTGCCCAACGCCTCCTCCAAGAGCGTGTACCTGGTCCTCTTCACCCTGGTGAGCTTCATCGAGGGCGTCGTCCTGGTCGCCACCCCCGCGCTGATCCGCGACTTCTCCCCCCAGCTCGGGCGGGCCACCGCCATGGGGTACTGGACGATGGGCCCGGTGATCGGCAGCCTCGTCGTCACCACGGTCACCAGCCACACCCTCGACACCGCCGGCTGGCAGGACGAGCTGCGCTACTCCGGCGCCGCCGGCCTCGGCGTCTTCGTCATCGCGCTCTTCGCACTGCGCGAGCTCTCCCCCGCGCTGCGCGACCAGATCATGGTCAGCCTGCGGGACCGCACCCTGATCGAGGCCCGCGCCAAGGGCCTGGACGTCCAGGCCGTCCAGCAGGGCCACTGGCGCCAGATGCTGCGGCTGGACGTCGTCGGCTCGGCGTTCGCCATCAGCGTCTTCCTGCTGCTGTACTTCGCCGCCGTCGGGAACTTCGTCGTCTACTTCGCGACCGTCTTCGGCTACACCGAGCAGCGCGCCAACGCGGTGGCCAACTGGTACTGGGCCGCGAACGCCATCGCCCTGGTGGTGGCCGGCCTGCTCTCGGACCGCCTGCGGGTGCGCAAACCGTTCATGGTCGTGGGCGCGCTCGGCTCGATCGCGGTCACCGCCGCGTTCGCGACGCGCGCCACCCACCCGGGCACCGACTACTACACGTTCGCCTGGCTCTTCGTCGGCATCGGCGTCTTCGCCGGGCTCGCCTACGCGCCGTGGATGGCGAGCTTCACCGAGACGGTCGAGAACCACAACCCGGCGGCCACCGCCACCGGCCTGGCCGTCTGGGGCTGGATCATCCGGGCCGTCGTCGCCGTCTCGGCCGCGTTCATCCCGGTCCTCGTCACCGCCGTCACCCCACTGGTCGACCACGGCACGGAGGTGCGGGTGGCGCAGGCCCAGGCCGCCCCGGCCCTCGCCATCGTCGGCGCCCACCAGGAACTCTTCGCCGAACTCGGCAAGTTCCCGCCGACCGCGATCCCGCCGGACCTCACCGCTCGCGCGGTGCGGGAGGTCGGCCCGGCCGACCTCGCGGTGGTCCAGAAGGCGCAGCCGCAGCTGCAGCTGCTGCGGGAGTACGGGCCCAAGGTCCAGAAGGCCGCCGAGGACGGCCCCGGGCAGTGGCGCACCTGGTGGTGGGTGTGCGTGGGCGGCCAGGTGCTCTTCCTGCCGTTCATCTTCGTGATGGCCGGGCGGTGGAGTCCGAAGAAGGCCAAGGAGGACGCCGAGGCGCACCGCCTCGCCGTCGACCGCGAGCTGGCGGCCCTCACGGCGGAACGCGCCTGACGGCAGACGTCCCCGTCCGCGGCACCGGACCTCCGGTGCCGCGGACGGGGACGGATACGGGAACGGGTCAGTCGACCCGCCGGTAGGTGGCGCCGTCCCTCGTCCGGGCCAGGAAGCCGCCCTCCACCAGATAGCGCCGCAGCGCCGAGCTGTCCTCGTGCACCGTGAGCAGCGCCTCGTTGATCTCGCGCTCGACGTACGCGCGGTCCCGCTCGAAGAGCGTCCGCGTCAGGTGGACGAGCAGCTGCTCACGACGGGCGGCCTTGCGCGGGATGGCCACCAGCCTCCCCCGCGAGAACAGGTCGGACACCCCTCGCGTGCTGCTGTGTTCGTTGTCGGACATGCCCAGAACCCTCCTCCCCCGGCGCCGCCGCGGCAACGTGTTTTCGGCGCGGCGAGTGGAGCGGCGCGTGGGGTGCCGAGCCGTCCGACGTCAGCCCGGGCCGGCTCCGTGCGTGCTCACCTCATCAGCACTCACCGCGCCACACCAGGCTCTTGAGGGTGACCCCCGTGGCGAATCCACGGATCGCGTACTCACCGGGCCCGGGGTTGTAGTGCAGGCACCGGTCCCAGGTCTTGCCGTCGAAGGTCCAGGTGGCCTGGATGTGGTCCGCGCCCGGGTACCGGACGCCGTTGTTGAAGATGGAGCCGCCCCAGTGCCCGAAGGTGTGGGAGCCGTACCAGTTGTGCTCGGTCCTGATCACGGTCGGGCCGCCCGTGACGGAGCTGTCCCACACACAGACATTGCCCTTCGGGCAGTCGGGCGGACTGGCCTCCGCCGACGCGGTGGGAGCCGTCGCGATGACGCCCGCCAGCGAGGCGGTGGCGGCCAGGGACACAACGATCTTCTTGCGCATGAGGCAACCCCCGAGTGAGGTGAAGGGGAGCGCCGGGTCTCCGCACCGAATCCGCCGTCCGCGGCCCGCGCTCCTTGATGACGCGCTTCAGCTTCGCCGCACGGTCGGCGACGGGGCAATCACTTCCATGTTCTTCGAAGTGTCCGTCTCCCTCAGGAGCGGGCGGGGCCGTGCACGGTCAGGTGGGCCACCTCGTACGACATCGCCGTCACCCCCTCCTCCGGCGCCGGGTGGTACCTGCCCGCGGACACCGAGAGGTTCACGATCACGTAGGCGTGCCAGCCGCGGCCCACCCCCTTCCGGTCCGCGAAGACCCGCCGGCCGTTGACCCACCAGATGACGGATCGCGCGCGGAACTCGACCTGCAGATCGACCCACGCCCCGGGGAGGACCGACGCGTCGGTGTAGGAGCGGTGGGCTCCCCTGACATGGTTCGACAGTTCCAGCAGACCGGGATTGTCGGGGTGGTACTCGAAGACGTCGATCTCGTTCCGGCCGTCCCGCCACGTCCAGATGGCCGGCCAGGCCCCGATCTCCTCGGGCAGCCTGACCCGGGTCCGCAGCGTGTCGCCGGTGCGGACGGTGAACTCCTGCGCGCTGCCCTCCGTGGTCAGCAGGCCCGTGTCCCAACTGCCGTCGGGGCGGCGGGTGGCGCGGAAGGTGCCGGTGCGGCTGTAGTCGGCGTCGGGCACGAGGTGGTCGAGCTTGTCGTCCCCCGGATTGACCGGACCGCCCTCCGGATACGCCCAGGACCGGCCCGCGACCCACTGCTCCTCGCTGGTGAAGTCGGCCGTGAAACGGGGCGTGCCCTCCACCGGCGGCGGCCCGCCGGGAGCGGGGACGGAGGCCTTCGGCCCGAGTTTGTGGGTGAGCCATTCCCGGAGCACCGATCCGTGCTGGTTCACGGCGTCCCTCCTGTCGACGAGCGGGAGGAGATTTCCACCGCATTCCATGCTAAGCGCGGCATTTCCCCGTACGCCCGGAACGGCCGGCGAAACCACTCGTACGATGCGACCTGCGTCGCGGCGGCTCCCGGCAGGCGCATCCGCCCCGACGGCGCGCCCCCGGCCAGCAGTTGGCCGCCGATGGTCATGGTCCCGTCCACCATGTCGGGCGCGCCGGGAGGGTGGGTCCGGCACATGTCCGGTGCGGCGACGGGCTCCTACGGTTTGCGCAACCAACCACCACTGCGGGAGCCGGTCACCATGCGTTTGCGTACATCGCGCACCACGAGCAGCAGATTCCTCCGCGGGCTGTCCCTGCTGGCCGCCGGCGCGGTGCTGGCCGGGTGCAGTGCCGCGGGCACGGCCGGCGGCACCTCCGCGGACGGCGCGGACTCCGCCGCCGTCAAGGTCGGCCTGGTCTACTCCCGCAGCGGGCCGCTCGCCGCGTACGGGAAGCAGTACCGGGAGGGCTTCACCGCGGGGCTCGCCTACGCCACGCACGGCACCGGCAAGGCCGGCGGCCACACCGTCGAGGTCGTCGAGCAGGACGACGCCGGGGACCCGGCGAAGGCCGTCGCCGAGGCCAAGAGCCTGCTCGGCAAGGGCGTCAGGATCCTGGCGGGGACCACCGACTCGGGGGTGGCCCTGCAGATGGCGCCGCTGGCGGCGCAGAACCGCGTGCTGTTCGTCAGCGGCCCCGCGGCGACCGACGCGGTGACCGGGATCAACAAGTACACCTTCCGCTCCGGGCGCCAGTCCTACCAGGACATCCTCACCGCCGGCTCGCTGCTCGGCGACCCGCGCGGCCGCAAGGTGACGGTGCTCGCGCAGAACTCGGCGTTCGGGCAGGCCAACGTGGCCGCGGTGAAGGCCGTGCTGGGCGCCCGGGGCGCCCGCGTGAGCTCGGTGCTGGCCCCGCCCGGTGCCGGCGACCTCACCCCGTTCGCCCAGCAGGTGAAGTCCGCGAAGCCCGACCTGGTCTTCGTGGCGTGGGCCGGCGCCTCGGCGCCGGCGCTGTGGACGGCGCTGAACCAGCAGGGGGTGCTGGACGCCGCCAAGGTGGTGACCGGTCTCGCCGGCACCGCCTCGTACCCGGTGTTCGGCCCGGCCGGCGGCAAGGTGTCCTTCCTCGCCCACTACTTCCCCGGCGCTGCCGCGGGCCCGGTGGAGACCGCGATGCTCGACGGCATCACCAAGGCGGGCGGCACGCCCGACCTGTTCAGCCCCGACGGCTTCACCGCGGCCCAGATGGTGGTGCACGCCATCGAGTCCGGCAGCGCCACCGACACCGCGGCGATGGTCAAGGCGCTGGAGGACTGGACGTTCAACGGGCCCAAGGGCAGCGAGCGGATCCGCGCCCAGGACCACGCCCTGCTGCAGCCGATGTTCACCGCCCGGCTGACCGGGACGGGCGCGTCCGCCGCACCGCACCGGCTCACGACGCTGCCCATGGCCGCGGTCGCGCCCCCCGTGAAGCCGACGGCGGGCTGACCATGACCTCCGCCACCCGTACCCCGCAGGGCGCCGCGAACCGGCCCGGCCCGGCCCCCGCCCCCGTCCTCCGGCTCGACCAGGTCGGCTGGACCGTGGGCGGCGCCACCATCGTCGAGGACGTCTCCCTCGCCGTGCGCGAGGGTGAGTTCCTCGCCTTCATCGGCCCCAACGGGGCCGGCAAGACCTCCCTGTTCAACCTCATCAGCGGACTCGTCCCGGCCACCCGCGGCACCATCGTGCTCGACGGTGCCGACATCACCGCCGAGTCCGTCCCGGCCAGGGCGCGGCGCGGGCTCGGCCGCACCTTCCAGACCTCCAGCCTGTGGCCCGCGATGACCGTGGCCGACCACGTACGGCTGGCGGCGCAGGCGGCCGCCGGGGGTTCGTACCGGATCTGGCGGCGCGCCGACCGCCGTCAGCGGCAGGTCGACGAGGTGCTGGAGCGCACCGGCCTGCGGGAGCGCGCCGAGGCGACGGCCGCGAGCCTGTCGCACGGCGAGAAGCGCAAACTCGAACTGGCGGTGCTGCTGGTCGGCGAGCCGCGGCTGATGCTGCTGGACGAGCCGATGGCCGGTGTCAGCGCCGAGGAGGTCCCCGCGCTGACCGACCTCATCCGCTCCCTGCACCGGGACGAGGGCCGCACCGTCCTGATGGTCGAGCACCACATGGAGGTGCTGCTGGGCCTGGCCGACCGGCTCGCGGTGATGCACCACGGCACGCTCCTCGCGCTGGACACCCCGCGCCGGGTGATGGACGACGCCACCGTGCAGCAGGCCTACCTCGGGGAGGCGCTGTGAACGCCCCGGCAGCTCCCCTGCTGGAGGTGCGCGACCTGCGGGTCGTCATCGGCGGCCGGCACATCCTGCACGGCGTCGACCTCGAGGTCGCCGCCGCCGGGGTGACCGCCCTGCTGGGCCGCAACGGCGCGGGCAAGACCACCACGGTCCGCGGCGTCCTCGGGCTCGTGCCGCGCACCGGCAGCGTCCTGTTCGGCGGCGAGCAGACGGTCCGGCTGGCCACCCACACCCTGGTCCGCCGCGGCATCGGGTACGCGCCCGAGGACCGCGGGGTGTTCGCCGGCCTGACGGTCGCGGAGAACCTGCGGCTCGCCGAGCGGCGGGGGGCCGGCGAACCCGCCTACGCCCTGGTGCACGAACTCTTCCCGGAACTGCGGCAGCGGGCCAGGCAGGCGGCCGGCACCCTCTCCGGCGGGCAGCAGCAGATGGTCGCCATCGGCCGCACCCTGCTGAACGGGAACCGGCTGATCATCGCCGATGAGCCCACCAAGGGCCTCGCGCCCAAGGTCGTCACCGAGGTGGCCCACGTACTGGAACGCGCGGCCCAGGCCGTACCCGTCCTGCTCGTGGAGCAGAACCTCGCCATGGTGCGGCGGCTCGCCGAGCACTGCGTCGTGCTGGCCGACGGCCGCACCTCGCACCGCGGCCCCGCCGCCGAACTGCTGGCCGACCCCGAGGCCATGCGGCGGCTGCTGGGCGTGGGGCGGACCGGCGGAACACCGGCGCGGGCCGCGGGACTCGGGAAGGACGGCTTCTGATGCCCACCATCGTGCTGCTCGCCCTCACCGGGCTGGGACTGGGAGCGCTGTACTTCCTCGTCGCGTCCGGCCTGTCCCTCATCTTCGGACTGATGGACGTCCTGAACTTCGCGCACGGCGCCCTGCTGTCGGTCGGCGCCTACGGCACCTGGTGGGCCGCGTCCGGCCACCTCCCGGGAGCCGGGCCGGGCGGATCCGGGTTCGTCCTGGCCGTCGCCTTCGGCACGGCGACGGGAGCCGCGGCGGCCGTCCTGCTCGAACTGGCCCTGATCCGACCGCTGTACGCCCGCCCCCGCGAACAGGTCCTCGCCACCGTCGGCGTCGGGCTCGCGATCCCGGCGCTGCTCTCCGCGATCTGGGGCGCCGACGCCCGTCCCTTCCCCGGACCGCGGGCCCTGTCGGGCACGTTCGACCTGCTCGGCGCCCACATCCCCGTCAACCGCCTCGTCCTGATCGGCGCCGCAGCGGTCGTGCTCGCGGCCCTGAAGCTCTTCCTCGGAGGCACCCGGCACGGGCTGGTCGTCCGCGCCGGCGTCGAGGACCGGGCCATGGTCACGGCGCTGGGCATCGACGTCCGCCGGGCCTTCACCCTGGTCTTCGCCATCGGCGGGGCCGCGGCCGCGCTGGCGGGCGCCCTCAGCGGCCTGTACTTCGGGTCCGTCGACCCCGGCCAGGGCACCTCGCTGCTCATCTTCGCCTTCGTCGTGGTCGTCATGGGCGGCATGGGCTCGGTCACCGGCGCCGCCCTGGCCTCGGTCGCCGTCGGCCTCGTCCAGCAGTTCGCCAACTACTACACCACCGCGGGACTCGGCGACCTCGCCGTGGTCGTGCTGCTCGCCGCGCTGCTCCTCGTCCGGCCGCGCGGCCTCACCGGGAGACTCGCGTGACCACCACGACCCAGACGCAGGACTCCGTCCGCGAACGCCCCGCCACCGCCGCCGGCCGCGGCCGGCGCCGGCAGGTCGCCCGCTGGTGGCCGGCCGCCGTCCTGCTGGCGCTGCTGACCGCGCCGTACAGCGCGCTGCCCCTGCCGGGGCTGCTGGACGGCCCCATCGGCAGCCCCGGCAGCCTGCAACTGCTCGCCCTGTGCCTGGTCTTCGGAGCCCTGGCCACCGGCTACGACCTGCTGCTGGGGCGCACCGGCCTGCTCTCCTTCGGGCACGCGCTGTACTTCGCCGCGGGCAGCTACGCCACCAACACGATCATGTTGGAGGCCGGGCTGCCCTTCGCCACCTCGGCGCTCCTGGCGCTGCTGTTCGGCACCGCGCTGGCCGCGCTGCTGGGCTCGGTGGGCCTGCGGGTGAACGGCATCGGCTTCTCAATGGTGACCCTGGCGTTCGCCCAGGCCGGGTCGATCCTCGTGCAGCGCGACCCGGGCGGCCTCACCGGCGGGGAGGAGGGGCGCGCCGCGCCCGCCGACCGATTGCCCGCCTCCCTGGTGGGTATCGACCACACCGTCAACCTGTACTGGATCGCCCTGGCCTACCTCGTCGTCACGCTGCTCGCCGTCCACCTGGCGGTGCGCTCGCCCACCGGCCGGGTCTGGGAGGGCATCAAGGAGAACGAGCGCCGGGTGGAGGTGCTGGGACTGCGGCCCTACGGGTTCAAGCTGGTGGCGTTCGTCCTGTCCGGCGCGCTGGCGGCCCTCGGCGGCATCGTCTACCTGCTGCTGACCGGCGGCGCCACCCCGCGGAGCACCACGTCCGACTTCACCCTGTCGCTGCTGGTGATGGTGGTCCTGGGCGGGTCCGGCTCGCGCTGGGGGCCGCTCGTCGGCGGGGTGCTGTACACCTGGGCCGACCACCGCCTCGGCGACCTCGCCGGGTCCGGTGCGGTGGCCGGGCTGCCCGCGGTGCTGCGCGTGCCGCTCTCCCAGCCCCTGTTCCTGCTCGGCAGCGTCTTCGTCGCGGTGGTGTACCTGCTGCCCGGTGGTGTGGTGCGGCTGCCGGAACGGATCCGCGCCGCCCGGACCCCGGCGGCCGCCGGCCGCACCATGGCAGATGCCGAGCCCGCCGAACGGAAAGAGACCCCCGCGCCATGACGCAGCAGCCCATCCCCGCCGTCGAACCGGCGGCGTTCGAGGAGTTCACCGTTCCCGTCGACGGCGGGGACCTCGCCGTCCTGCGCTGGCCCGCGACCGAGCCGGACGCACCGGTGGTGCTGGCGCTGCACGGGATCACCGGCAACGCCCTGTCCTGGGCGCGCGTCGCCCACCACCTGGCGGGCCGCGTCACGCTGCTCGCCCCCGACCTGCGCGGGCGGGCGCACAGCGCGGCGCTGCCCGGACCGTACGGGATCGCCCGCCACGCCGATGACGCGGCGGCCGTGGCGGCGGCGGCCGGGGCGCCGCGCGTGCTGCTGGCCGGGCACTCCATGGGCGCCTTCACCGCCGCCCTGGCCGCGGTGCGCCACCCGGACCGGTTCTCCACCCTGTTGCTGGTGGACGGCGCCGTGGGGTTCCCGGCCCCGCTGGAGCTGGCCCCCGACGAGCTGATCACGGCGGTGATCGGACCGGCGATGAGCCGGCTGTCGATGACCTTCCCGGACCGCGCCGCCTACCGGTCCTTCTGGCAGGCGCATCCGGCCATCGGCTCGCCCTGGGAGCCGTGGGTGGACGACTACGTGCAGCGCGACCTGGTGGGGCAGGAGCCGGAACTGCGGTCCTCCTGCCGCATCGAGGCGGTCCGCACCGACGGCGTCGACCTGTTCTCCGAGGAGGTCCTCGCCGCCGTCCACCACCTGCCGGGCGAGGCCCGGCTGCTGTGGGCCGAGCGCGGTCTGATGGACGAGCCGCAGGGGCTGTACGACGAGGGGCGGCTGGCCGCGGCCGGCCTGGACCACCCGAACGTCACGGCGCTGATGCTGGCGGGCACCAACCACTACACCATCCTCATCGGGGACGACGGTGCCCGCACCGTGGCCCGGCACCTCGTGGAAATGGCAGGTCCGTCATGATTCCGTCCACCCTGCGCGGCCTCGTCCGGCGCCTCGGCGTGATCCTCGTCCTCGGGCTCCTCGCCGCCGGGCTGGTAGGCGGGCCGGCCGCCGCGGCCGGCGGCACCTACCAGCAGGTGACCGGCTTCGGCTCCAATCCGGGAAATCTGACGATGTATCAGTACACGCCGGCGAACCTGCCCGCCGGCGCCCCGCTCGTCGTCGCGCTGCACGGCTGTACGCAGACCGCGAACGACTACCACGCGCACTCGGGCTGGCAGAAGTACGCCGACCTGTGGGGCTTCGCCGTGGTCTACCCGCAGACCGGCACGGCCAACAACAGCCTGTCCTGCTTCAGCTGGTTCGACGCGGCCAAGGACACCCGCGGACGCGGCGAGGCGGCCTCGGTGGTGCAGATGGTGGACCACGCCCGGGCGCAGCTCGGCTCCGACGGCCGGCGGGTCTTCGTCACCGGCCTGTCCGCGGGCGGCGGCATGGCCGCCGACCTGCTCGCCGACTACCCCGACGTGTTCGCCGGCGGCGCCGTCGACTCCGGGCTGCCGGCCCACTGCGCCACCACCCAGAACGCCGCCTCGTCGTGCCAGAACAACAGCCAGAACCTCACTCCCGCGCAGTGGGGCGACAAGGTCCGCGCCGCCTTCCCCGGGTACACCGGGCCGTGGCCGCGCGTCGCGATCTGGCAGGGGTCGTCGGACTCCACCGTCAAGCCGGTCAACGGCACCGAGCTGCGCGACCAGTGGACCGACGTCCTGGGCGTCGGCCAGGCCGCGACCAGCACCCGGAACCTGCCCGGCAACACCACCGTGAGCAACTACGCCGACAGCACGGGCCGTCCGGCCGTGGCGCTGTACTCGATCTCCGGCATGGGCCACGGACTGGCCGTGAACCCCGGCTCCGGCGAAAGCCAGTGCGGCACCGCCGGCGCCTACTTCCTCAACACCGTCTGCTCCAGCTACCACACCGCCGTGTTCTGGGGCCTGGACGGCTCCCCCACCGCGCCCGGCGCGCTCCCCGCGCCCACCGGCGTCCGGGTCACGGCGACCACCGGCAGCACCGTGTCACTGACCTGGGACGCGGTCGACGGCGCGGTCTCGTACTCCGTCCGGCGCGGCGGCACCGCCGTGGGGTCCACCGCGTCGACGTCGTACACCGACACCGGGCTGGCCCCCGGCGCCGCCTACGGGTACACCGTCGCCGCGGTCGACTCCACCGGCGCCACCGGCGCCGTCTCCGCGACGGTCACGGCGACGACCACCGGGACCGCCCCCCGGTGCTTCACCGCCAGTAACTACAGCCACGTCGCGGCCGGTCGCGCGCACCAGAGCGGCGGCTACACCTACGCCAACGGCTCGAACCAGAACATGGGCCTGTACAACGTCTTCACCACCCACACCCTGCGCGAGTCCCCGGCCGGCTGGTTCACCCTCGCCGACACGGGCTGCCCGGCGTGACGCCCCGTGGTCGGCCCCCGCGCCGGGGCCGACCACGGGCGGACCGCGGACAGGGGTGATATCAGTCCACTGTGGACGAACATCGTGAAACGAACGGACCGGACCGCATCTCCCGGCAGCCGCGGCTGCTCTCGACCTCCTGCGGCAACTGCTCGTGCTGCGGGGAGGGGGCCTGCGTCAGAGGACCGGACAACGGCTGCCCGGTGGATCTGGAGAGCGTGACGTCCTGTCCCTGCCTGACGCGCTGACCCGTACGGCCCAGCGGCGGGGTCCCGGTCAGCGGTCCCGGCCGAGCAGCGGGAACGTCTGCGCGTCGTGCCACCGTGCGCCGTCCCACACCACCAGCTGGACCTCCGTGACGCGGACGGCGAGGGGCAGCCCGCCCGCCAGGTCGGCCTCGACCGCGTCCAGCTCGGCCGGATCCGCGCTGTAGGCGACGGTCAGGTGCGGTACCGCGTCGGCGTAGCGGCCCCGGTACGGCGGCGCCTCCGGCCAGCGGCCGAAGACGTCGGCGGTGATTGCGCGCAGCGGGCCGTCCGGCTCCGGGACGAGATGGAGCATCCCGGGAAAGCGCCCGCAGCGGGCGAAGCCGATCTCGAACGGCGCGTGCGCGCCCAGCGCCTCCCGCAGTGCGCCGACGACGGTGTCGTCGATCCGCGCGGGGTCCAGGAACGGGTAGAGCACCGACACATGGGCCGGGACCCCGGTCGCGGCGGCGGGGTCGAGGCGCTGCCGCCAGGGTCCGACGAGCGGTTCCGCCGCCGGGACCTTGACGACCAACGCCGTCCGGCCGGCCGCGGGCCGCGCACTGTCCTGTGACGCCATCGTTCCGGTCCCGGTCCCGTCCGTCGTCCCGCGCTCGCCGGCCAGCAGGCTATCGCAGGCGCCGGGGACGGCTCCACGGCGGATGCGGAACCTCCCGACGGCCGCGACCTCGGCGGATATTGGTACGGACCTTGACAGGTCCAGACCAATCCGGTTGAGTGCAGGGCGATCCACCCACTCAACCCCCCACTAGGAGTGGCCCCGTGTCCAAACAACGGATCATGGCGTTCATCACCGCTCTGATCGTCGCGGTCGGCCTGGCGGTCCTCGTACCGCTGGCGTCCACCGCCTCCGCCGCGCAGTGTACGACCGCGTGGAACTCCTCCACCGTGTACACCGGCGGACTCTCCGCCTCCTACAACGGTCACAACTGGTCCGCGAAGTGGTGGACCCAGAACGAGACGCCCGGCACCGCGGACGTCTGGGCCGACCAGGGCGCCTGCGGCAGTACGGGCGGCGGCACCGGCGGTACCGGCGGCACCGGTTCGTGCGACTACCCCGCGTGGGTCGCGGGCCGGGCCTACGTCACCGGCGACATCGTCAAGTACACCGACGGCAAGGCGTACCAGGCCGAGCACGACAACCCCGGCTACGACCCCGTCATCAGCACCTGGTACTGGGAGCCGTACACCTGCGGCAGCACGCCGACCACCCCGCCGCCGAGCCAGGGCGGATTCCCGGTCAGCGAGGCCCAGTTCAACCAGATGTTCCCGAGCCGCAACTCGTTCTACTCCTACAGCGGCCTGAAAGCGGCCCTCGGCGCCTACCCCGGCTTCGCCAACACCGGGAGCGACACCGTCAAGCGGCAGGAGGCCGCCGCCTTCCTCGCCAACGTCAACCACGAGACCGGCGGGCTCGTCTACATCGTCGAGCAGAACACCGCCAACTACCCCCACTACTGCGACGCGAGCCAGTCCTACGGCTGCCCCGCCGGCCAGTCCGCGTACTACGGGCGCGGCCCGATCCAGCTGAGCTGGAACTTCAACTACAAGGCCGCGGGCGACGCGCTCGGCATCGACCTGCTGCACAACCCCAACCTCGTCCAGACCGACTCGTCCGTGGCCTGGAAGACCGGCCTGTGGTACTGGAACACCCAGAACGGGCCGGGCACCATGACCCCGCACAACGCCATGGTCAACAGCCGCGGCTTCGGTGAGACCATCCGCAGCATCAACGGATCCATCGAGTGCAACGGCGGCAACCCCGCCCAGGTCCAGAGCCGGATCGACGCCTACCAGCGCTTCGTCCAGATCCTCGGAGTCCCGGCGGGCAACAACCTCGGCTGCTGAGGCCCGCTGACCGCACACGCGGCCCACGGTGAATCCCAGAACCATGACCGGTCACCGGAGAACCGATTGTTTTCGGAAAGAGTGGCTGATTCGGTCAGTCGGCGCCGCTGTCAATAGCCTTATCCGGAATATCTCATTCATGTCTCCCCATGCGAGTTACCGTGATGTAGGCTACGCGGAGGATTCCAATGGACCGAAGAAGGCCACACGTCGGACACCCCGCATGTAGGCCTTCTTCTGCTGTGCGCCCGTATACCGTCCGCACGGAATGTTTTTGGATCGCTTTACTCCCCGAGGAAGTGCGCTGTGCCGACCGTCCGGGAAGCTGACCTCATTGCCGCGTCCTCCCCCTGACCATAGGGAGGCGCGGCTTGTTTGCGGTGGGTGTTCCGACTTTATTCGATCTTGTGGTCGTTGGCACGGCCCTCCACGAGAGGCCCGCAGACGGCCATACGGGGGAAGGCAGGACGCCGAACATGGCTCAGATACAACTGCTGATCGCCGATGACCAGGTCGTGACCCGATCCGGGCTGATGGCGATGACGAGGGAAGCTCCGGGACTGGACGTGGCCGGCGTCGCCCAGGACGTGGCCGGCGTCCTGAGCGCGGTGGACCGTGCGCACCCCGACATCGTGCTGCTCAACCTCCGCACCCTGACCGCCGAGCGGTTCCGACATCTCGTCCGGCTGATCGGTGCGCACGCCTCGATCATCGTCCTGTGGTGCCACGACTCGCTGGTCACCATCCAGGACGCGCTGCGGGCCAAGGTCGCCGGGTTCATGGACCTGGAGATCCTGCAGGAGGACTTCGCCAGCGTGATCTCGCTGGTCAGCCGCGGCTGCGCGGTGTACCTGCTGCCCCACGAACGGCTGTCCGACATCAGCACCGAGTACCCCGCCCCCTCCGCCCCGGCCGCGATCTCCAACCTCACCTCGCGGGAGAACGACGTCCTCCTGCTGCTGGCCGACGGGATGACGAACAAGCAGATCGGCTCGACGCTGCACATCGCGGAGAACACGGTCAAGAAGCACGTCCACCGCGCGATGATCAAGATTTCGGCCTCCAACCGGGTGGAGGCGGCGCTGCTGGTCTCCCAGCTCGGCCCCAAGCGGTGACCGGGGCCCGCCGTCACCTCAGGAGGGACGTGAGCAGCACGTCGTACGTCCGTCCCGCACCGGCGAGCGCCTGCTCGCCCTTCATGGCGACCTCGTGCCCGAGGTAGGTCAGCGCGCCCAGCAGCGCGAGCGCGAGCTGCCGGGACGTCTCGGCGCCGTCGGACGCGGCCGGCGGACGGGCCTGCTCCACCAGCCGGATCGTCGCCGACAGCCACCACTGCTCGTCGATCTGCCGCCACCGCTCGTAGCCGAGCACCGCCGGCGCGTCGAGCAGCAGCAGCCGGGCGACGGCGGGATCGGCGCACAGGGCGAGGAACGCCCGCCCGGAGCGCAGCAGCCGCGCGACGGGCTCGTCCCCGCCGTCCAGGGCCTGGATCCGTAGCGCGAGTTCGCGGTGGATGTCGTGCACGACGTCCACCAGCAGCGCCTCCTTGCCGGCCCAGTGGTGGTACAGCGCACCGGTCGTCACCCCCGAACTGCGGGCGATCTCCGCGATGGTGGTCGAGGAGTACCCGCGCTCACTGAACAACTCGCGGGCGGTGCGCGTCAGTTGGCCGCGCGTCTGGCGGGTTCGCTCCACGTTGGATCTGCGCGTCGACATACCGAACGATGCTATGTTATTGCGATGATGGATGTCGACGCAGCTCAGGCCGTTCTCGATACCAGCCCCTTCGGACCCTGGTGGGGATTCCGGGTGGAGGCCGTCAGCAAAGGGCAGGCCAAGGTCTCCCTGCCGCAGCGCCCGGAGCTCTTCCGCCCCGGCGGCGTCCTGCAGGGCGGCTGCGCCATGACGCTGGCCGACGTCACCTGCTGGATCGCGATCATGTCGCTGTTCGGCGCGGACGACCCGTCCGTCACCCAGCAGATGACGACCAGTTTCCTCGGCCCGGCGCGCACCGACCTGGTCTGCGAGTCCACGATCCTGCGGCCCGGCCGGCTGATCGTCTACGGCACCGCCACCACGACCGACACCGCCGGCAAGATCGTCTCCCACCACACCCTGACCTACATCCGGCCGCCGGAGCGCAACGGCGTCTGACCGAGCCGGTCCACGGGCCCGAAAAGTACCCCCCGGGTACCCCGTAGGTGCCACCGGCATACTCCCTTAGTGCCCCGCCGATAGGGCCCCAACGTGGCCTACCGACGCCGCGAACCCCCCGGTTAGGCTGAATTTCCTCAGCTACCCGGAGGAGAATTCGTATGGCGTCCGTCTTTTCGGAAACCGTGGATCTGGAAAGCGTCAAGGAACTCCCTGAGGAATACCGCGAGGTGCTGACGCATCAGATGCTCGCCAATGGCGAGGGCGAGTTGAGCGCGGGCGACACCTACGTGGACTCGTTCTATCCGCTCGCCCCCAATGCCGACGAGCGCTATATGTGCCTCAAGTTCGGCATGGAAGAGGTGGACCACTTCCGGCGCTTCGCCAAGCTGCTCGCCCCGCTCGGCGTCGACACGTCGCACATGGTGAACCAGGCCGTGGCGGACCGGCGTTACTTCCCGGCCGAGAGCATGACCACGCAGTTCACCGTCTGGGAGGAACGCGCCGCGTTCAGCTTCCTGTGCGAACTCGAAGGGCATTTCCAGATCAAGGAGATGACCACCAGCACCTACGGCCCGCTGCGGGTCGAGGCCGACGCCATCCTCAAGGAAGAGGCCCGGCACTTCGGTTACGGCAAGCGCCTGATGTCGGAGGCCTACGACGCCGACGCGCAGTCGCGGGACCGGGCCCAACAGGCGCTGGACAAGTTCTACCCGATGGCGCTGGACATGTTCGGCCGGCCCGACTCCCGCCGCGGCCGGCTCGCGGTCCGGTGGGGCCTGCGCAAGAACGACAACGGCGAGCTGCGCGAGCTGTACAAGACCGCGATCGCCGAGCACATCGAGAAGATCGGCTTCTCCGTCCCCAAGGTCGACCCCTCGCAGCTGCAGTTCTCCTGAGCGACCGCCGGCCCGCCCTGCCGGCCGCCTCCCCGGCCCGATCCACCTCCCCGGAACCACCCACCTCACCGGAGTAGGAATCGATGACGACGACCGACCAGCTGATCGACCGGATCAAGACGCACCGCGTCTTCGACCACCCCCTGTACGAGCACTGGGCCGCGGCGCCCCCCTCCCCCGAGGTCTCGGGCGCCCTCTTCCACCAGGTGCAGTCGTTCTGCGCCTCGACCCGCCCCGGCGGCGACTTCCCCACCGCCCTGCGCGGCCTGGGCTGGGACCAGCAGGCGACCCTCATCGAGGAGATCGTCGACAGTGAGTCCGGGCACGGCCCGGAACTGGCCACGATGGCCGGACACATCGTCAACCGCACCGGCTCCCAGGTCTTCGACGACGTCTACGACACCGAACGCGTCGAGGCCTGGCTCAAGGACGCCTCCGACCGGCTGCTGGCCGGACTGCCCGGCTACGACCTGGAGACGGGACTGACGCCCCAGGCGGCCGCCGCCATCGACGTGTTCCGCCGCCGGTTCTCCTCCGACGCCGCCACCACCGTCCGCAACCTCGGTACGGCGCTGGCGCTGGAGATCATCTCCAACCAGTCGCTGATCCCGGGCGAGAAGCGCGCGCTCATCGACTCGGGCCACTACAAGGCCGACCTCGACGAGCCCGAGATGCACTACATGGCGGAGCACTGGGGCGACGCCGGCGCCGAGCAGCAGCACGAGGCGAACGTGATCCTGGCCGTCTCCTCGGTCATGGACGACTCGAACAGCGCGCAGATCGAGCAGGGCGTGGAGGACTTCCTGGAGTCCCTGTGCGCGCTGTGGGACGTGCTGGACGCGGCACTGCTCGCGTCCGGTCTGCGGCCGGCCGCATAACTCTCCGCCGGACGGGCCGGCGGTTCGCGCCTGCGGGCGGAACCGCCGGCCCGGCTGTCACTGGACGGGATTCAGGGGTGGGTCATGAGTGTGTTCAAGCAGATGGACGGCCACGAGCAGGTGCTGCTCAGTTCGGGCCCGGGCGGGCTCCGCTGCGTCATCGCCATCCATTCGACCTTGCTGGGCCCCGCGCTCGGCGGCGTCCGCTTCCTTCCGTACCGCGATGACGACCAGGCCATCGACGACGCGCTGCGCCTGTCGCGGGCGATGACGTACAAGGCCGCCTGCGCGGGCCTCGACATCGGCGGCGGCAAGGCCGTCATCTTCGGCGGCCCCGGCGTCGAGAAGTCCGAGACGCTGCTGCGGGCGTTCGGGCAGGCGGTCGAGAGCCTGTCCGGGCGCTTCATCGCCGCCTGCGACATGGGCATCACCACCGCCGACCTGCGGGTGATGCGCAAGGAGTCGCAGTGGATCCGCGGTCTGGACACCGAGGAGGGCGGCTCGGGAGAGTCGGGCGCCATGACCGCCTACGGCGTGAGCCTGGGCATCCGGGCGTGCCTGGAGTTCCTCGACGGCAGTGACAGCCTCAAGGGCCGCCACGTCGCCATCGACGGGGTCGGCAAGGTCGGTGCCCGGCTCGCGGCCCACCTGGCCGACGGCGGCGCGCAGCTGACCGTGGCCGACATCGACCAGGACAAGGCCGAGCGGGTGGCCGACGAGTGCGGGGCGGAGGTCGTCAGCCGGGAGAAGCTCTACCTGCTCGACGTGGACGTCCTCAGTCCGAACGCCGTCGGCAACGTCATCGACGCCTCCCTGGTGGACAACCTCCGCTGCCGGATCGTCGCGGGCGGGGCCAACAACCAGCTCACCGCGCCGGCGGTCGCCGACCGGCTGGCGGCGCGCGGCATCCTGTACGCACCGGACTTCGTCATCAACGCCCTGGGCCTGATCCAGGTGGTCGACGAACTGCACCCAGCGGGCCACGACATGGCCCGGGTCAGGCAGCGCGCCCAGCTGATCCCGGAGCGGCTCGTCGAGATCTTCGGCCGGGCGAAGAACCTGAACATCAGCACGGCGGCCGCCGCGACCGGCATGGCGCGCGACCGCCTGGCGGCGGTGCGGGGCGTGCGGTCGTTCTGGCTGCCGCCGCGGTGCCCGTGAGCGGCCCGCACGGCGCGACAAGGAGCGTTGCCTGATGGAGTTGCAAGCCGCCGTCCGCACCCGCCGCAGCGAGCACCGGCTGCTCGATCCCGCGCCGAGCGACGAGGAGTTCACCGACCTGCTCGGCTGGGCGGCGACCGCGCCCGACCACGGGCACCTGCGCCCCTGGCGGTGGATCCTCGTGCGCGGCGAGAGCCGGGCGGCGCTGGGCGCGTCCTTCGCCGCCGGAGCCACCGACGCGGAGGCCGTCCGGCGCGCGGCACGCAAGCCGCTGCGCGCCCCGCTCCTGGCGACCCTGGTCTTCGCGCCGCGGCGCAATCACCGGGTGCCGCACTGGGAGCAGCTCTGCGCGAGCAGCGCCATGGTCAACTCCCTGATGCTCCTGCTGCACGACCGGGGCTTCGGGAGCATCTGGCGCACCGGGTCGTCCGTCGACTCCGCCGGGACCCGGGCGCTGCTGGGGCTGGCCCCGCACGAAGGCCTCATCGGCTGGCTGTACGTCGGCACCCCGGACCCCACCCGGCCGTCGGGCCCGCGCTCCCCGGTCCCGGTCGGGGACCGGGTCTCACGGTTCACCCTCACGTCCTGCCCCGACGAGGACACGCCGGCGGCCCCGCAGGACGCGCGGGCGGCCGACGGGCGGGCGGTCACGTCGGGCACCCGCTGAACGGGCCCTGCGGGAGCGGGGCGTCGGCCAGGTCCGGCGCCCCGCCGCCGAGCAGCCGCAGGCCCAGCGGGGTCGCCGTGTGCAGCACGTACTTGCCGTCACGGCGGCTGTCCACGAGGCCGCCGTCCCGCAGCACCCCGATCTGGTAGCTGACGCTGGGCAGCGTGACCCCCACCGCCTCCGCCACCTCGGAGGTGGTGCGGGCGCTGCGGCGGGCCACCTCGGCCAGCACCGCCGCGCGCGTCCTGCCCAGCAGGCGCACCAGTCCGTGCGCCGTCCCACCCGCGCCGCCGAGCGGCACCTTCGCCACCGGGTAGACCAGCACCGGGGTCAGGCCCGGGTCCGCGAGCGCCGTGGGGCGGCCCCAGCAGAAGTACGAGGGGACCAGCAGCAGTCCGCGCCCCGCCAGGTGCAGATCGCGGTCGACCGGGTACTCCACCTCCAGCGTCGGGGAGTTCCACCGCGCCAGCGGCCGCAGCCCGTCCAGCAGCGCCTGGGTACCCCCCTCCAGCAGCGTGCGCGCCCGGCGGCCGATGTCGTTGTCGACGGCGGTGCGGATCCGCGGCCAGAAGGGCTGCACCAGGGCCCGGTGGTAGGTGGCGAGGGCGTTCGTGAGCGGGACCAGGCCGCCCGCGGCCCGCGGCCGGCCCAGCGCGGCGGCCCAGGCCGGGACGGGACGTGACTCGGCGAACCGCGACAGGTCACGGTCCAGCCGCCGGCGAGGAGTCGCGCGCACCAGGTCCAGCCCGGCGCCCAGCTCGCCCCCGGTACCGCTCGGCGTGAGGAAGTCCGGGATGTAGCCGGTCGCGGGGATCAGCGGGCGCAGCAGCCGCAGCGCCCGCTGCACGGTGGTGTCGCTGCGCAGCCGGTCGTAGGCCAGGCCGCGCCAGGGGCCGAAGTCCAGCGGTCCCTGCCCGGTCTGCAGGCGGCAGAAACTGCACACCAGTTCCCACAACGGGTCCGGCTGCTGGGCGATCCGGATGTTCTGCAGGTCGAGTGGGGTGAAGTGGACGCGGAGCATGCAGCCTCTTTCGCTCGCGGGCCCGACGCGGGTCGCGGCCGCACCGGTTCGAGATGGCCATGGATAAAGACCCGCACCGGTGCTCCGAGGTTGCCTCCCGCCCCCCAGCTGGAGCGTCACCTCCTTCGACCGGCGGCCGGCCGGCGCGTCCTCGGCCCCCGTCCGGCCCACCCGGGGACGGTGGCCGGGCGCCTGCGGCCGTACAGGGCGGAGCCGGCGGGCCGGGCGACCGGGACGGTCCTGTACGGCAGGGACTTGTCGAAGGTGACGACGGCGGCCGGTTGCCGGTACCGCGGCGCCGCCGTGTCCGGGGTCACCGGGCGCGTATACCGAAAATTTAGCGACTTGTCAGTGGGGCCTGACAGGATCAGCGTGCTCGGTCCACGAGCGCTACGGGGGATGTACGGGGGATGGGGACGGCATGACGGAATTCCTATGGCCACGGGGGGCGGACGCGGAGGACACCGCCGCGCTGGAGGCCTGGCTGGACGCGCGCGGGTGGGAGATCGACCCGACCATCTTCATGGCCGGCGTCGGGGGCCCGGCGGTGCAGGTGCGCCGGATCGGCGAGACGTGGCAGGACGGGGACGACGGGTTGCTGATCCTGCCCGGCGAGTCCGTGACGTTCGACGCCTGGCGGATGAGCGTCGTCCGGACGACCGGCAGGGGAACGCTCTGCCGCAGCGCGTAGGACGCGCCGCCCGGCCGCCGCGGTGAACGCGCGGCCGGGCGGCCGGTGCGGCCGCCGGAGGGCCGGACGCAGCGGCCCGGTTCGAGGCGGGTTCCAGCGCCGCGCGAGCCGGCGGTGGCAGGCTGGGACGGCCCGCCTCGCGCCGCAGTCCCGCGCATCCTCCGGCCACTCACCCAAGGATCTCCGTGCTCGACATGAATGCCCTTCAGCGGGGCGATGTACTGCTCCAGGCCGCCGTCGCCGAGGCCGCTCTCGGCGAGTCGGCCACGGCCCGCGGCAGGATCGAACTGCTGCTCGAACTCGACGACGAGACGCTGTACACCCTGACCAAGGCCGCGGTGACCTACCTCATGCGGATCCACCGCGCCGAGGGCGGCGAATGGACCCCCCGCCCGGACGGCGAGGCCGCCGAGAACCCCGTCTCCGCACCCCGGAGTTACACCATCGGGCTGCTGGACGCCTGGTCCGGCCGCGAGGGCGGCACCTTCAAGGCGCTCTTCGCCGCCGCGGCGGCCGATCCGCGACACCGCGCGGAGCTCCTGCGCGACCCGTTCGACCACGCCGTCGAGCGGGCGCTGGAACTGGCCGCCAAGCACGTCGGCCCGCACACCCTCGTCCGGCAGCTGTGCAAGTCCATCGCGCGGGAGGACCGTTCGATGGCCCTGGACTGGCCCTGAGCCGACCGCGGCGACCGCGGGGCCGCGGGGTCCCCGAAGGGAGCGCTACGCCTCCTCCGGGGCCTCCGCCGCTCCCCCGTCCGCCCGCTGGGGCAGCCGCACGGTGAACTCGCTGCGCCCCGGCCGGCTGCGGACGGTGACCGTGCCGTCGTGCGCCTCGA
Source organism: Streptomyces sp. NPDC006733 (assembly GCF_040636125.1). Classification (NCBI taxonomy): domain Bacteria; kingdom Bacillati; phylum Actinomycetota; class Actinomycetes; order Kitasatosporales; family Streptomycetaceae; genus Streptomyces; species Streptomyces sp. NPDC006733. The sequence goes on from NZ_JBEYJD010000032.1 coordinate 77,200, forward strand.
CCACGGCGGCGACGATGGCCAGGCCAAGCCCCGCCCCGCTGCCCGCGCCGGGACGCCGCCGGTCGGCCCGCGCGAAACGTTCGAAGAGCGTCGCGCGGACCGCCTCCGGCACTCCGGGGCCGTTGTCCGCGACCCGCACCTCGACCGTCCCGGCGCCTGCCGGCACGGTCCGCAGCCGCACCGCGACCTCGGTGCCGTCCGGGGTGTGCACCCGCGCGTTGGCCAGCAGGTTGGTCACCACCTGCTGCAACCGGTGGGCGTCGCCGGGGACGGTGACCGGCTCCTCGGGCAGATCGAGCACCCACCGGTGCCCGGGGCCGGCGGCCCGCGCGTCGTCCACCGCGTCCAGCACCAGCCGGGTCAGGTCCACCGGCCCGCGCTCCAGCGGCCGGCCGGCGTCGAGCCGGGCGAGCAGCAGCAGGTCGTCGACCATCTCGCCCATCCGCGCGGACTCCGCCGCCACCCGCTCCAGCGACCGCCGCACCGGGGCCGGCACCGGTCCCGGGTGGCGCAGCGCCAGCTCCGCGTGGCCGCGCACCGAGGCGACGGGGGTCCGCAGCTCGTGGCTGGCGTCGGCCGCGAAGCGGCGCAGCCGTTCCTCGCTCGTGTGCCGCTTGGCCAGCGCGTCCCCGACGTGGCCGAGCATGAGGTTGAAGGCGGTCGCGACCTGTCCGGCCTCGCTGCGCGGATCCGCGTCCGGGACCCGCAGCGGCAGCGCGACCTCGCCGCTGTCCAGCGGCAGCCGCGTCACGGCCGTCGCGGTCGCGGCGACCCGGCGCAGCGGCCGCAGCGACCAGCGCACCCACAGCGCCCCGGCCACCCCGGCCACCACCAGGGCCCCGCCGAAGACCACCGCCTCGACCAGCTCCAGGCGGTGCACGGCCTCCTCGACCGCGTGCAGCGGCAGACCGGTGATGAGCACGTCCTGGTCGTCGCCGGACACGGCCCGCACGCGGTAGTCGTCCAGTTTCGACAGCTCGATGTCGTGGGCCCGGCCGTCGACCGGGACGGCCGCCAGCACCGCCTTGTCGGCGGCGGTCAGCCGTACCGTGGTGTCGCTGCCGGAGCGCACCACCGCCGCGTCGGTGACCGCTCCGGCGAGCAGCCGCGCGCCGAAGGTGCCGGGCGACTGGCGGCGGGTGTCCGCGTGGTTGTCCGCGTCGGGTCCGCCGCGCTCCCCCGCGTGCTCCAGGCTCGCCGGGAACCTCCCGCCCGCGTCGGCGAGCTGCTGGTCGAGCCGCTCGGTGAGGAAGCCCCGCAGCGCGAGCACCGCGGCGATGCCGACGGCCGCGCAGCTGACCGCGAGGAGCACCACCAGCCCGCAGGTCAGCCGGGCGCGCAGGGAGCGCGGGCCGATCACGGCGTGGCCGGCTTGAGGACGTACCCGGCCCCGCGCACCGTGTGGATCATCGGCGTCCGCCCGGCGTCGATCTTCTTGCGCAGGTAGCTGATGTAGAGCTCCACGATGTGGGCCTGGCCGCCGAAGTCGTACGACCAGACGTTGTCCAGGATCTGCGCCTTGCTCAGCACCCGGCGGGGGTTGCGCAGCAGGTAGCGCAGCAGCTCGAACTCGGTCGGCGACAGCTCGACGGTCCGCCCGCCGCGGGTCACCTCGCGCGCCTCCTCGTCCATGACCAGGTCACCGACGGTCAGCAGCGCGTCCGCGGACCGCTGCCCGTTCATGCCCGCGCGCCGCAGCAGGCCGCGCAGCCGGGCCAGGACCTCTTCGAGGCTGAACGGTTTGGTGACGTAGTCGTCGCCGCCCGCGGTCAGGCCCGCGATCCGGTCCTCGACCGCGTCGCGCGCGGTCAGGAACAGCACGCAGATCCCCGGCTGCCGGTCCCGCAGCCCGCGCAGCACGGACAGCCCGTCGAAGTCCGGCAGCATGATGTCGAGGACGACGGCGTCGGGCTGGAACTCCCGCGCCGCGGTGAGCGCCGAGGCGCCGTCGGCGGCGGTGCGCACCTGCCAGCCCTCGTAGTGCAGCACACCGGCGAGGACCTCCAGCAGGTCCGGCTCGTCGTCCACGACGAGGACCCGGACGGGGGTGCCGTCCGGGCGGGTCAGCGAGGGCAGCGGCCGCGCCGCGGGAGGGAGGTCCATGGTCGCTCCAGCATGCCGCCCCAACCTCTGAGTTTCCCATGAGACCCGCACCGGACCCCCGGTTCAGAGCTGATTCAGAGGTTGCGGCGGCACAGTGGGCCGTCAGCCGACGAAAGGGGACATCCCGTGGCGACGACCTACGGCCAGCGGGCGGCCCGGCACCGTTCCGCGCCGGCCGGCCCCGGCGGACCGCCCGCTCCGCGCGGCCGGCGCTCACCGGCCGGGCCCGTGCTCGCCCTGGCCGGGGCGGGCGCCGTCGCGGTGCTCGCGCTGTGGTGGCAGGACACCGCCGCGGTCGTCGGACCGGCGGGGTGGCTGATCGGCGCGGGCCGGATCGCCGGCCTCCTCACCGGCTACGGCTGCGCCGTCCTGGTCGCCCTCATGGCCCGGGTGCCCGCGCTGGAGCGCGGTGTGGGCAGCGACCGGGTGGCCCGCTGGCACGCGATGGCCGGGCGCTACACCATCTGCCTGCTGCTGGCCCACATCGTGCTGATCATCTGGGGCTACGCGGTGCAGGCCCGCACCGGCATCGTGCGGGAGACCACGACCGTGGTGTTCGACTACCCGGAGATGGTCAAGGGGACGATCGGCGCGCTGCTCCTGCTCGCCGTCGGTTTCCTGTCCGCGCGGGCGGTCCGCCGCCGGGTCAGCTACGAGACCTGGTACTACGTGCACGTCCTGACCTATCTCGCGCTCTTCCTCGCCTTCGGCCACCAGCTCGCCCTCGGTGCCGACTTCGCGGGAAACGCGGCGGCCCAGGACGCCTGGTACGCGCTGTACCTCGGCGTCGCGGCGCTGGTCGTGTGGTTCCGCGTGGTGGCCCCCGTCCGGCTGAACGTCCGGCACCGGCTGCGGGTGGCGGCGACCGTGCGCGAGGCGCCCGGCGTCGTCTCCGTCATCGTCCAGGGGCGCCGGCTGGGCGAACTGCGCGCCGAGCCCGGCCAGTTCCTGCGCTGGCGGTTCCTCGCCGAGGGGCTGTGGTGGACCTCCACCCCGTACTCGCTGTCGGCCGCGCCCCGCCCGGACCAGCTGCGCATCACCGTCAAGGCGCTCGGCGGCCACAGCGCGGCGCTCGCCCTGCTCCGGCCCGGCACCCGCGTCTGGGCGGAGGGCCCGTACGGGGCGCTGACCTCCGCCCGCCGGACCCGCTCCAAGGTGCTGCTGCTCGCCGGCGGCGTGGGCGTCACCCCGCTGCGCGCCCTGTTCGAGACGCTCCCGGCCCGCCCCGGCGACCTGACGCTGCTGTACCGGGCCCGCACCCCGGGCGACCTGGCGCTGCGCTCGGAGCTGGAGGCGATAGCGCGCTCCCGCGGGGCCCGCCTGTTGTACGCCGTGAACGCGGCGGACGGCACCCGCGCCGCCATCACCGCCACCGGCCTGCGCACGGTGCTGCCCGACATCGCCGAGCACGACGTGTTCCTGTGCGGGCCGGACGGCATGGCGCTGGAGTCGTACGACGCCCTGCGGGCGGCCGGCGTGCCCGCCGCCCGCATCCACCACGAATCCTTCGAGCTGTGAGCGCCATGCGAACCCATCCCCTGCGCCGCGTCGTGCTCAGCGCCGCCGCCACCGTGACCGGCGCCGTCCTCCTGCTGTCGCTGAAGCCGCACGCGCAGACCTCGCCGGCGGCTCGGGCGGGCGCGGACTCCGGCTCCTCCTCGCCCGCCGCGACGGGATCCGCACCCTCGCCGTCCACCGGTTCGGCCGCCGGCGGCGTCCGGACCGTCGACGGGGACACCGTCCAGACCCGGTTCGGGCCGGTCCAGGTGCGGGTGACGCTGACCGGCACGAAGATCACCGCGGTCTCGGTGCTCCAGGTGCCCGACGAGAACGGCCGCGACCAGGAGATCGCCGAGTTCTCCGTGCCGCAGCTGACCCAGGAGGCGCTCGACGCCCAGAGCGCGGACATCGACACCGTCTCCGGCGCGACCTACACCAGCGAGGGGTACATCAGCTCCCTGCAGAGCGCCCTGGACAGGTCCGATGGCTGACCCCGCGCGGCGGCTGCGGCACGTGGAGCACGTGATGGGCACCGTGGTCTCGTTCGACGTCCGCGGTGACGCCGGCCCGCGCACCCGCGCCGCGCTGGCCGCCGCCACCGCCTGGCTGCACCACGTGGACGAGGAGTTCTCCCCGTACCGGCCCGGCAGCCAGATCAGCCGGCTGGCCCGCGGCGACCTCGCCCCCGGCGGGTGCTCGCCGCAGGTGCGCGAGGTGCTGCGGCTGTGCGCGGACGCCGAGCGGCGCAGCGGCGGCTGGTTCAGCGCCCGCTACGCGGGAGGCATCGACCCCACCGGGCTCGTCAAGGGCTGGGCCGTCGAGCGCGCCGCCGCGATGCTGCACTCCGCGGGCGCCCCCGCCGTCTGCGTCAACGGCGGCGGGGACGTGCAGCTGCACGGCGGACCGTGGCGGGTGGGGGTGGCGGACCCGCTGCGGCCCGGGGCGGTGGCGACCGTCGTCGAGGCCCGGCACACCCTGGCGGTGGCCACCTCGGGGCCGGCCGAACGCGGCTGCCACATCCTCGACCCGCACACCGGCGCGCCCCCGGCCGACCCCCTGGCGTCGGTCACGGTCGTCGCCCGCACCCTGACCGAAGCCGACGCCTGGGCCACCGCGGCCTGCGCCATGGGCGCCGAACGGGCCCGCGGGTGGCTGGCGGCCCTGCCCGGCGCCGAGGCCTTCGCCGTCACACCCGCCGGCGCCACCTGGAAGACCGCCGGCTTCGCCCGGCTCACGGGCAGATGCATCTCACTCGGTGGCAGCGGGGACAGACGACGCGTCTGCTGACGTCGACGACGACCGGCTCCGGGTCCATTGCGCGCTCCTGACTCTCCCGCACCGCCACGGCTGTGCCCGGCAGGCTCGTGGTGCTCACTTCTTCAGACGCCTCAGCCGCCGGGCGGGTTTCGCTTTTGCCGCAACTTCGTGACAGGTCGGTGCGCGAGGGCGCTCGTACGCCCCCTCTTGGGGCCCCTCGTCCCAGATGTACCCCGACTCAGGTCGCGCACAGCCGGTGGGCGGCGGCCACGGTGGGTGTGCGGAACCCTTCCCTCAGCGACTCGGTGACGCTGCGTCGGCGATGAGTACCCGCGGTGTGCCCGTCCCGTCGGCCGGCACCGCCCAGACGTCGGAGCCCGCCTTGCCGCGGGGTTTGGCGTACATGACGGTGCGGTCGTCGGCCCACGCGGCCTGGTCGTCCACGCTCGCCGGCTCGGCGAGCGGGGTCTCGCGCCGCGTCGCCAGGTCGAGCACGTACAGCCGCCAGGGCCGTGCCGCGTCGGCGGAGACCCGCTTCTTGAACACCACCCGGGTGCCGTCCGGCGACAGGGAGGGGCATTCGGCGTTCTCCCGCAGGGTGTGCGCCTCCCACTTGCCGTAGTCGCCCTGGACGAGGTACGTCTTCCCCTTGGTCGTGACGGTCGCGTAGAAGCGGTTGTCGTCCGCCGCGAACGTCACCCCCCAGAAGTTGACGTCCGACGCCCGGTAGCGGCGGCCGTCGATGTACAGCGGGATGTCCTCGATGTTCAGCACCGCGTAGCCCGTGCGGGTGTCGAGGATCCCGGTCCAGGTGGAGAAGCCGCCCCGGTTGTAGGAGTCCCCCTGCACGAACACCGTCCACGAGACCATCCGCCCGCTGGGCGAGACCCGGGCCCGGTTGGGGATGCCCGACAGCTTCACCCGGCGGACCTCGCGCAGTTGGCGGTCGACGATCAGCGCGTACGTCCGGGGCAGGGCGCCGGTGCTGGTGACGAGGCAGACGCCGGTGCCCGCCGCGCGGTAGAACCGCTCGCAGTTCAGCCCGCTGACCGTGCGGGGGGCCGGGGAGCCGGCGGCCGGCACCGCGGCGATGTTGCCGTGGCCGGCCCCGGGGGCGGTGTCGCGGAAGAGCAGTTGGCCGGGTCGGGCGGCGTCGATCGTCTCGCCGTGGAAGGCGGGGACCGCTTCGCGGCGGGCGGCGTGGACGCTGTAGCCGACCCCCAGGCCGGCCAGTACCAGCAGGGCCAGCACCGGGGCGAGCAGCCGGACGCGGACGGGCCGGCGGATGTCGGTCATGCGCTGGTCTCCTGGTGGTGCGAGGGGACATCGACAGGTGCGGCGGGGTCGCCGGTCGCGGCCGGGTCCGACGGGAAGCCGTACCGGGCCACCAGCAGGAACACCGCGAGACCCGCCGCCATCACCGCGAGCCCGGTGCGCGGCCCCCATGCCGTCCAGGCCGCGCCCAGGATGATCGACGAGACCACCCGGGCGCCCGCCTGGCCGGTCTGCAGCAGGGCCATCCCGCTGGTCCGCAGCCCGACGGGCAGCAGCGGCCCGGCCGCGGCCATCAGCACGCCGTCGGTCGCGGCGTAGAACACCCCGTGCAGCAGCAGCGCCGGGACCAGGACGAACAGCCCGGCGGCGGGGCCGAGCAGCATGGCGTACGCGCCGAGCAGCGCCACGTGGCCGCCGAGGAACATCCGGAACCGGCCGGTGCGGTCCGCCATCCGCCCCAGCGGCACGGCGAGCAGCAGGTAGGCGCCGGTGGTGCCGAGCGGCAGCAGCGGGAAGTACTCCGGCGGGATGTCCAGCCGCCGCTGCAGCAGCAGGTAGATGAACGAGTCGCTGACCGTGACCAGGCCCAGTGCGGCGGTCAGGACGCAGGTGCGGCGGAACGCGGCCGCGCGCAACAGCCCGAACGCGGCACGCAGCGCCGGCTCGCGCCGCTCCGGGGGCGGGTCCTGCCGGTCGCGCACCAGCGAGACGAGCAGCACCACCCCGAGCGCGGCGACGCAGAAGCTGACGACGAACACCGCGTCGTAGGCGGTGCCGGTCGCGGCGAGGACTGCGAACGCCGCGAGCGGGCCGATGAAGGCGCCGACGGTGTCCATCGCCCGGTGCACGCCGAAGGCGAGCCCCAGGGTCTGCGGCGGGGTGCTGAGGGAGATCAGCGCGTCCCGCGGGGCGGTGCGCAGGCCCTTGCCGGCCCGGTCGGCGGCGACCACCGCGCCGAGCACGCCCACCGAGCTCCCGGCGGCCAGCAGGCCGAGCTTGCACACCGCCGACAGCCCGTAGCCGATCCCGGCGACCAGTTTGCGCCGCTGGCGGCGGTCCGCGAGATGGCCGCCGACCAGCCGCACCAGGACCGTGGCGCCGGTGTACAGGCTGTCGAACATGCCGAAGGCCAGCGGGCTGAGGCCCAGTTGCAGGACGAGGTAGAGCGGCAGCACCGCACTGACCATCTCCGAGGAGACGTCGGTGACCAGGCTGACCGCGCCGAGCGCGACCACGTTGGCGGGGACCGTGCGCAGCAGTCCGGCCCGGCGCCCCGGGCGCAGGCCCGGGGCACCGTCGGCGGAACGGGTACCGCTGCTCGCCGAGATGTACATCGGCTACTTCCACCCGCTGATGTCGAGCAGGACGCCGTGGCCGGTGACGTTGTACTGCACGATCACGTACAGATGGCGCCCGGTCGCGTCGAAGACGCCCCCGGTGAACGAGCCCATCGGGTCGTTGACGGTGGCCGCCCGGACGCAGCCGTCGCTCTGCAGGTCCGGGTCGGAGCCGTCCGGCAGGCAGCTCCACAGGTCGTTGCCGTGGAAGCCCTGCAGGTCGCTCTCGGTGTCGCCGTCCTCGTGCACGACCCAGTTGCCGCGCCCGGGCCGGAACGCCATGTTGTCGGGCATGTTGACCGCCGGGCTGCCCGGCAGGAACAACTGCAGTTGCGGGACGGCCGCGTTGGTCGTGGCGGCGGCCACCGTCCCGTCGGTCAGGCACACCGACTCGCCCCAGTCCTGCGCCTCGTCCTCGTTGCCCGTCTCGTTGACGCAGGCGCGCACCTGCCCCGCGGCCAGCGCGGTGCCGTCCAGGTCCATGTCCTCCGGCCGGTACAGGCCGGTCAGGTGGAGCGCCTCGGTGGCCCCGGTCAGGTCGGGGTCGGTGCGGTCCGGGATCGGGATCCAGGCGCCCTGGCCGCGCTGGGTGCCCTGGCCGTAGTCCCGGCCGCCCTCGTGGCGGCCCAGCCGCAGCCCGTAGACCCGGCCGGACGCGAGCGGCGACTCGCTCAGCCGGTGGACGGGGCCCGCGCCCGCCGGGCGGGGCTTGTCCGGCACGAACTTGAACAGCGCGCCGCCGGGTGCGCCCTTGTCGGGGCGGTTCTCGTCGGCGTAGTAGAGCAGGCCGTTCGGCAGGACCGCGACGCCTTCGTAGGACGCCCGGCCGACCCCGGCGCGGACGGTCAGGTTCGCCGCCCCGGTGCCGCCGCTGAAGCGGCCGGTGGCCCGGTCGAGCGTCACCCCGGTGGTGTGCAGCGGGTCGATCAGCTCGTAGAGCCGGCCGCCCTCGGGCCCGCCGCCGGTCTCCTCGCCGATGATGATGGTTCCCCAGGCGGTGCGCCGGACGGGGTCGCAGGCCTCGGTGCCGGTCAGAATGGTCTGCGACCTGCCGGTGGCCAGTTCCGTGCGCAGCAGTCCGGGCTGGTCCGGGTCGCTCTCGTTGCAGCTGATGAGCCACCGCGGGTCGGAGTCGCTCGGCCACAGGGCGCCCTGATCGGTCGTCAGCGGCAGCCGCGCGTTGACGACCCGCACCTTGAGGCTCTTGGCGACGGTGACCAGCCGTTCCGGGTGGGCCAGGGCCTCCGCCTTGCTGATCGCCCGGGTCGAGGAGTGCGCCAGGTCGCCGGTGATGCCGTGCGGGTTGCCGCGGTCGGCGGCGTCGGCCCGGCCGGGCGCGGCGCCGGCGAACATCGCACCGGCTCCGGCCGCCAGGGCCACCGTGGCGGCGAAGGCCGTCAGGTGTCGTCTCACGTGTTCTCTCCTTGTTCCGCGGCCGGGGCCGCGGTTCGCGCGTGGGTCAGTGGCAGGTGACGGGGCCGAAGGTGTCGAGCACCGAGCCGTTGTCGCGGACCAGTTCGCCCGTGTACGTGGTCGGGGTGAGGGTCAGCTTCAGGACGGCCTTGACGTCGGTGACGCGCTTCTGGCTGTTCGGCTGGGCGCTCTCGAAGCCGTAGCTGTCGGCGCCGCCGGTGCCGACGAGCAGTTCGCGGACGCCCGCCGGGTCGGCGGCGCCGGTCGCGTTCTGCGGGGCGTAGCGCTCGTAGAGGTGGTCGTGGCCGTTGAGGATCAGGTCGGCGCCGTGGGCGCGCAGGATCTGCCACATGGGCTTGCTGACCATGTCGGCCTGCGGCCCGGAGCTGTACAGCGGCCGGTGCCAGTACGCGGCGACGCAGCCGTTGGTGTTCTTCGTCAGGTCCGCCTCCAGCCACTTGCCCTGCGCGGAGGTGGCGGACATGGAGATCTCGGTGTCGAGGGCGACGAAGTGCCAGCCGCCGCGGTCCCAGCTGTAGTAGGTCTTGCCGTCGGGGGTGGCGCGGGCCCCGAAGTAGGACTTGTAGCCGGCCGCCGGAGTGCTGTCGTCGTACTCGTGGTTGCCGGTCGAGGGGTGCGTCTTGTTCAGGAACCGGCCCCAGGTCGTGCCGTAGTACTTCTTGAAGTCGGCGAGGCTGCCGGTGTCGTACTGGTTGTCGCCGAGGGTGATGACCTCGTCGGGGTTGATGGCCTCGACGCGCTTGGCGGTGTTCTCGGCCCCGCAGTCCTTGCCCGCGGAGCAGCCGGGGTCGGCGATGTCACCGGCGGCCACGACCGTGAAGGAGGTCACGCCCTGACCGGGTGTGCCGGTCACCGGCGCGCTCGCGGCGGAGAGGTTGCCGGCCGCGTCCTGGGCCTTGACGGTGTAGGTGTACGCCGTGCCCTGGGTGCGGCCCGGGTCGGTGAACGTGGTGCCGGTGGGGGTGGCGACGACGGCGCCGTCGCGCGAGACCTGGTAGCCGGTCACGCCGGTGTCGTCGGTGGAGGCGTCCCAGGCGAGCGAGACGGACGTGGGGGTGGTGCCGGTCACCCGCGGGTTGCCGGGCGCGGTCGGCGCGGTGGTGTCGGGGCCGCCGGACGGGCCGTACACCTCCAACTCGTTGAGGGAGTAGCCGTAGGCGGTGCCGCGGGCGGTGCCGTACACGCGGACGTAGCGGCCGGAGGTGCCGGACGGGACGGTCACCTCGTCGATGCCGCCGTCACCGCTGGTCGTGGAGTACGCCTTGGTCCAGGCGGAGCCGTCGGGCGAGACCTCGACGCGGTACGCCTTGCCGTAGGCGGCCTCCCAGTCGAGGTGCACGCGGCTGAGGGTGCGGGTGGCGCCGAGGTCGACGCGGATCCACTGCGGGTCGAGTCCCTCCTCGCTGGCCCAGCGGGTGGTGGTGCTGCCGTCCACCGCCTTGGCCGCACCGTAGGACGAACTCTCGTCGGACGACGACAGGGCCGGCTTGCCGCGGGACAGCAGCACGTCGCCGGCGGCGTGTCCGGACGAGGTGGCCGACAGGCCGACGAGCAGGGCGAGAGCCGCCACCAGGCCGTACAGGCGGCGATGGCGGGCTGGCAGGTACTGGGACAACGTCTGCCTCCGGGCGTGGGAGATCCAACCGCGGCGCCCGGAGGTACCGGGACGTCGCGAGGCCCACGGCCGGGTCAGATCTCTCACTGAGCGCGTCACATCCGGGGATGCCGCGCCGAGCCGCGTGCAGCGAGCGTGGCAAAGGTGCGGAGGACCGTCAATAGACGTTAGTAAAGTTTCCTAACTTGTAATCCCGGCCCACCCCGTGTTCACCCGGCGGACCCCGGCCCGCACCGCCCGGCCGTCCTTCACAAGCCTGGGTACGACCTGGGAAACTGGCCGCCGACACCGCAGGAGGAGTCCGCACCGTGCTGGAAATCGAACTGGATCCGGGCGACTTCACCGCCTTCTGCCGTGAGACGCACGGATACGAGCCCTACCCCTGGCAGACGGCCCTGGTGGAACGGGTGGCGCGGGACGGGTGGCCGCGCGCCGTCACCGTACCGACCGGACTCGGCAAGACCGGCCTGATGGACGTCGCGGTCTTCACCGCCGCCCTGCGCCGTGGCCGGCCCGGCACCGAGGCCGCGCCCGGGTCCGGCCCCGCCCGGACCCCCCGGCGGATCTTCTGGGCCGTTGACCGGCAGTTGGTCGCCGACGAGGCGTACGAGCACGCGGCGCGCCTCGCCGAGACGCTGCGCCGGGCGCTGGCCGACCCGTACGCCGGCCGGCCGGTACCGCCGGTGGGCACCGTCACCGGCCGCGTCGCCCGGGCGCTGTGGCACGAGGGCGACCGCCATGTACTGGAGGCGACCCGGATGCGGGGCGGGGTGACCTGGTCGCCGAACTGGCTGGAGCGCCCGGACCGGCTCGCCGTGGTGGCCGGCACGCTCGACCAGGTCGGCAGCCGCCTGCTCTTCCGCGGCACGGGCGCCGGCGCCCGGCGCCGGTCGATCGACGCCGCCCTGACCGGCACCGACTCGCTGATCGTCCTCGACGAGGCGTACGGCGCCGAGGAGTTCGCGGCCGCGGTACGCGCCGCCGCCGCACTGGACGGGACACCCGGGGAACTGCACCCCCTGCTGGTGACGGTGTCGGCCCTTGCCGGGCCCGACGGCGCCGACGCGCACGGCGTCACCGGCGACGACGAGCGCCACCCGGTGGCGGGCCCCCTCCTGCGGTCGGCCAAGCGGCTGCACCCCGTCGAGGTCCGGACCGGCCCGGCCGACCCCGGGCGGCAGATGGCCGCCTCGCTCGCCGCCTGGGCGCAGCGGCTCGGCGCGGAGGACCGGGACGTGGAGGACCGGGACGCCGACGGCCCGGGAAGCGGTGGCCGGGTGGTCGGCGTCGTCTGCAACACCCTCGGGCGGGCGCGCGCCGTCCTGGAGCTGCTGCCCGGGGAGAAGGTGCTGCTGACCGGGCGGAGCCGGGCCGTGGACCGGGAGTACCTGCGCCGCCGCTGGTACGACCGGACGAGAGCCGGTCACGCGGCCCGCCACGGCGGCCCGTTCTACGTGGTGGCCACCCAGAGCGTGGAGGTCGGCACCGACCTCGACGTCGACGCGCTGGTCACCGAGGCGGCCCCGCTGCCCGCCCTCGTCCAGCGGCTGGGCCGGCTCAACCGCCGCGGACGGCAACCGGCCGCGCGGGCCGTCGTCCTGCACAGCGCGGCCCAACCGGGCGGGACCGGCGACGCCGCCTGGCATTGGCTGACCGACCGCTGCCCGCCGCTCGTCACCGACCCCGGGAAGACCCCCGCCCTCTCCGGCCCCGGCCTGGACGCCTCCCCCGCCGCGCTGCACCGGCTGACGGCCGGCGCCGGGAGTGCGGAGCGGGAGGCGCTGCGCGGACCCCGCCCGGCCCTCACCGCCGTGCGGGCGGCGGACCTCGACGCGTGGGCGTGCACCGAGCCGGTGCCGGACCCCGACCCGGCGGTCGGCCCGTACCTGTACGGCACCGCACCGGACGCCCGCCCCCGCGTCCACGTCGCCTGGCGGACCCGCGAGCCGGGCCGGACGGCCGAGGAGTGGCGCGAGACGGTGAACCTGTTCCCGCCGGGCGCCGAGGAGAGCGTCGAACTGCCGCTGCACGCGGTGCGGCGGTGGCTGACCGGCGCCCCGGACGCCGCCGAGATCTCCGACGACGACGCGTCCCCCGGGCCGGGCGAGGAACCCGTCGACGGTCCGCCCACCGGCGGACCGGAGGTGGAGGTCCTGCGGTACCGGTTCGACGCGCCCACCGCGATCGTCACCCCCGACGACCTCGGGGCCGACGACCTCGTCGTCCTGCCGGCGGACTTCGGCGGATGCGACGCCTACGGCTGGCACCCCGGCTCCACGGAGCCGGTCCTCGACGTGGCGGACCTGGTGGGCGGCGGTGACGACCGGGCCGTCGTCCGCGTCGGACCGGCCCTGGCCGCCGCCGTGCGCGCCCACGACCCCGCGCTCGCCGCCCCGGTGGAGCGGCTGATCACCGAGATCGGCGCCGACAGCGCGCCCCTCACCGCCGACCGCCGGGCCCGCCACCGCGACCGCTTCGCCGAACTGGCCGCCGGCTCGGCCGACGACCTCCCGCACCTGAGGGTCTTCCGGGCGCTGGCCCGCGGCGGCCGGCTCCTTCACGCCGGAGGCCCGCGGCTGTTCGTCGCCGGCCGGGCGAGCCTCGACGGGCCCTCCACGGCCGGCCTGCCGCAGACCCTGGCCGAACACCAGGCCGAAGTGTCGGCGGCCGCCGAGTGCTACGCCCGCAACCTCCGCCTGGACGAGCGCACCGTCGCCGCCGTCGCGCTCGCCGCCGCCCTGCACGACGAGGGCAAGCGGGACCCGCGCTTCCAGACGATGCTGCACGGCGGCTGCGAGGACCCGGCCGCCGCTGCCCTCGCCGCACCCGAGCCGCTCGCCAAGTCCGGTACGGACCCGGCCGACCGAGCCGGGTCCGGCAAGGCCCGGCGGGCGTCCGGCTATCCGCAGGGGATGCGCCACGAGGCGCTGTCGGCCCGCATCGCCGCGCTCCACACGGCCGGCCGCGACGACCTCGACACCGACCTGGTCGTCCATCTGGTCGCGTCCCACCACGGTTTCGCCCGGCCGCTGCTGCCGCCGGTCGCCGACCCGGACCCGCGCGTCCTGCGCCTGACGATCGCCGGCCAGGAGGTGGCCGTGGGCACCGCGCAGACGGTGGACCCGGCGGGACCCGCCCGGTTCGCGGCGCTCAACCACCGCTACGGGCGGTGGGGACTGGCCCGCCTGGAGGCGCTGGTGCGGCTCGCCGACATCTACTGCTCCATCCAGCGGGACACCTGACGGAGCCGGGCAGGGTGCACCGGCCGCTCCCTAGACGGCCTTGCCGGTGGAGCGCCAGCGCTCCCCGTCCGCTTCGGCCAGGCCGTCCTGCGCCAGCACCTTGAGGTGCTTGAGGATGGTGCGGGACTGGTAGCCCACGGCCGTGCACAGCTCGTCCACCGTGATGCCGTCGTCCCCGGCCGACCGCACCTCCTGCCAGGTGCGCACCGCGTGGTGGCCCAGGCCGGCGTCCGCCGCCCCCTCGGAGGATCTGGGAGCGTCGGGCGCGGCCGGCTGCTGCCGGGCGGCCGGCGGGGTGCCGATCGGCTCGGCGGCGGGCGCGGTCCGGCCGGCGGCCGGGGCCGGCGCGGCCGGGGTGCGGGGCGCGGCCGGCGGGCGCGCGGGGCCGGCCGGACGGGGGCTGCGGTTGACCGTCCGGTGCCTACGGCCCTTCTGGTGCTTGCTCATCGTGTCGTCCTGTTCCGCGGCGCGTGCCGCCGCCTGAGGGATACCACTGGCCCGGATGGTGCGACGGGCCCTCTCACCTCTGGAAACGATCACGGCGACAGCAGGTCACCCCCGGGCCTCCCGCGGAGCCGCGCTGGAGCGTCACCCCGCGAACGCACTCGGTAACAGCTCGGCCACTTCGCTCCAGGTGCCTGCATGTCCCTGCCAGGCTGCAGCTCCACACAGTCCTGGGGGAGAACCACCATGCACCGCACGCTTACCGCCGCATGCCTCGCCGCGGCCGCGGCTCTCACGTTGGCGGCCTGCGACCCGGCCACCGACGACGGCAAGGCCGTCCGTCCGGCGGTCACCACGACGAGCGCCACGCCGTCCGCCGCGCCGTCCACCACCGCCCCGACCGGCACGCTGCCGTCACTGATCGGCAGGACGCTGCCCACCGCGCGAAAGACCGCTCGCGCCGCCGACTTCATGACGGTGACGGCCCACGACGCGACCGGCGCGAGCCGGGCGCAGACGATCGAGGCCGACTGGAGGGTCTGCTTCCAGCAGCCGGGCGCCGGCACCGCGGAACTCGCGACCCCGGTCGCCCTGGCCGTCGTGCTGCGGGCCGAGACCTGCCCGGCCGCCGACGGCATACCCGCGCCCACACCGAAGCCGACCCCCACGCCCGCCCCCACCACCACGAAGCCGAAGCCGAAGGCGACCACCGCGCACACGGGCAACGGCAACAGCGGCGGGAGTTCCGGCGGCGGCAGCACCTCGGGAGGCGGCTCGGGCGGCAGCGGTGGCGGGAGCGGCCACACCGAACCGCCCGTCGACGACCACGGCGGCGCCACCGCCCTGTGCAACGACGGCACCCTGTCCTTCGCCGCCCACCACCAGGGCGCCTGCTCCCACCACCACGGCGTCAAGGTGTTCTACAAGTAACCGCCCGTGCGGCAGCGCCGCGGCCGCGCCGGGAGGCGCGGCCGTCAGCCGGGGACCTGGGCGGAGTCGTTCTCCTCGGCCACCTTGTACCCGGCGACGGAGGGCCAGCGGACGGTCAGCACCACCGACTCCTCCTCCGCGTACCAGGAGTGGTCGACGCCCCGGCCCCACACGACGTAGTCGCCCTGCTCGGCGAGGAGGACGCTCCGTCCGGGAAGCTCCACCCGGAAGCGGCCCTTGATGAGGACCAGCAGCGCGGTCCGCTCCTCCGCGGTGACCCAGACCGCCCGCTCGTCGCCCGGCGGGTGGACGCCCCATTTGATCTCGACGTCCTCGCTGTGCCGGGGGTCGGACGCGTCCTTGAAGTGACCGAGCAGCCAGCCCCGGTCCAGTGCGGCGTCAGTGCCCGCATTGCCCACATACACGCTGTCGTTCATGATTCCCGACGGTAGCAGCCGGCCGTCACCGGGCCGGCGCGGCCCTGGGGGCGGCAGCGGTGACGATCCGGTTGCGGTGCGGCCGGGCGCGTTTCCCCTTCCCGGCCGGATCGTTGGCACGGACATGCATCACGTCGACAACACGGACCGGACCCCGCTCGTCGTCCGGTGGCTGAGCACGTACGGCCCGGAGAGCACGATGGACGAGCGGCCGCGGGCCGTCCGCGAGCCGGTGCCGCGGGTGGCTCCGGTCCGGCGGGCGCGCGGGGCGATGCTCGGGCTCGCCGTCGTCACGATCGCGGCGGCGGTGGCGGCGGTGCTCCTCGGCTGAACTCCCGGACCGCCGCCGGCGCGCGGCAGGGCGGCTCAGGCCCGGGTCCACCAGCGCGTCCGTGCCCCCCGGGAGGTGCCGGTGCGCCGCCGGCGCTTGCTGCGGCCGCCGCTGCTGTGCGCGGCGGCGAGCCCGAAGGTCACCTGGACGCGGGCGCCGCCCAGCCGGCTGCGGGCGATCCGCACCGCTCCGCGGGTGACGGCGGCGGCCCGGTGGGCGATGTCCAGTCCGAGGCCGGTGGAGACCGTGCTGGCCCCGCGGGCCACGGCGCCGTCCGGGTCCGGGATGCCGGGGCCGGCGTCCTCGACCGTGAGCACCACGCTCTGCGCGCCGCGCTCCAGGCGCACCGCGAAGGCGGTGCCGGGCGCGGTGTGCCGGAAGACGTTGCCGACCAGGGCGTCGAAGACGGCCGCGAGGTCGTCCTCGGGCAGGTCGACCAGCGCCTCCTCGGCGGTGATGTCGGCATGGAACGGCCGATGTTGCTGCTCGGCCAGGACCGCCCAGAACGCGGCTTTGCGGCGGATCACCGAGGCCGCCGCGCAGCCCTGCGCGGACGGGCCCGGGGCCGGCTGCCGGCCGGGGGCCGCGGTCTGCGACAGCGGCCGCAGGCCGCGGCCCATCGGCCCCACGGCGAGCGGGGTCCGGGCGGCGGTGATGATCGAGTGCAGTTCCGCGTCGAGGTGGTGGATCGCGGCGGCGATGCGTTCCGCGTCGGCGGTCGGCCCCATCCGGTCGGCGGTCAGGCGCAGTGCGGTCAGCGGGGTGCGCAGCCGGTGGGAGAGGTCCGCGACGAGTTCGCGTTCGACGGCGAGCAGTTCCAGCATCCGGTCGGCCATCGCGTTGAAGGCCAGGCCCGCCTCGTACAGTTCGGGCGGCCCCATCGGGTCCACCCGGACGTCGAGATCGCCGCGGCCCAGGGCGTAGCTGGCGCGGGAGAGGTTGTGCGAGGAGCGCACGACCCGGGCCGCGAGCCGGTCGGCGACGAGCGTGGAGCCGGCCACCAGGGCCACCGCGAGCAGCGTGATGGCCCCCCAGGACGCGGCCACCCCCCGGTTGAGCCGCTCCTTGGGGACGAACTCCTCGATCACCGCCACCCGTCCGGGACCCAGCACGACCGGCTGGAGGTAGACCCAGCCGCCCGGCCGGTTCTGCGCGATGGCCTCGCCGTCGCGGGCGGCGCGCCGCAGCAGGGCGGCGGGCGCGTGCGTCGGTCCGACGACCTGTCCGGTCGGCAGGTGGACACTCAGGTCCTCGCCGGGGGCGAGCACGGAGATGGCCTGGCGCAGGTCGGGGATGTCGTCGGTCAGGGCCAGCACCGGGGCGAGCGCGGCGGCCTGCTGTTCCGCGGCGGTGATCGCCTGGTTGCGGGCCTCGGAGCGCACCAGCAGGGCGAGGGGGATCAGGAAGGAGAGCGCCACCATGGAGGTGACCGCCAGTGCCACCCCTGCCAGGGTGCGTCTCACGGGGGCGTCACCAGCTTGATGCCGACACCCCGCACCGTGTGCAGGTAGCGCGGACGGATCGCGCGTTCGCCGAGTTTGCGGCGCAGGGCGGACAGATGCACATCGATCGTCGCATCGTCGACATACGACTCGCGCCAGACCTCGGTGAGGATCTTCCGCTTGGAGACGACGCGGCCGGCGTTGCCGGCCAGGAAGGCGAGGAGGTCGAACTCGCGCCGGGTCAGGTGCAGCTCCCGGCCGCCCAGGTGCGCGGTGCGGGCCATGGCGTCCACCCGCAGCTCGCCGATGATCATGGGGCCCTGGGTCGCGGTCGGTCCGTCGTGCAGACCGCCGGGGACCGAGGCGACGGCCCGGCCCACACGGCGCAGGACCGCGGTCAGCCGGGCGGTCAACTGCCCGCTGGAGAACGGCTTGACGAGGTAGTCGTCGGCGCCCGCGTTGAGCAGCCGGACGACCTCCGCGTCGTCGTCCCTGGCGGTGACCACGAGCACCGGCACCTGCGAGATGCCGCGGATCATGCGCAGGGCGTCGCTGCCGTCCAGGTCCGGCAGTCCCAGGTCCAGGATGACGGCGTCCAGGGGCCCTTGGGTCACCTCTCTCAGTCCGCCGAAACCGTCGGCGGCGCTGCGCACCACATGCCCGTCGGCGGTCAGGATCTCGATCAGTGCCGCACGTATGGCGGGGTCGTCTTCCACGACAAGGACGCTGGCCATGCGGCACACCGTAACGGATCAGCCATGATGGTGCCGTGCCCCGTCCGCTGCGCTACCTCCTGATCTGGCTGTGCTGCACGGCTCTGACCGTGACCGCGGCCTTCCTGGCCGTGCGCTTCGTGGTGCGCTCGACCTCCCCGCTGCCGCCGACCGCCCGGGCGCTGCCCACGGTCTTCAGCACGCCGTCCGCCCCGCCGAGCCCGCTCGTCCCGGCCACCTCGGCGCCCAGGACCGCGCCGGCTCCCACCCGCAGGACGCCGACGGCGACGCCGGCCCCCAGGACGCCCGCCACCCGTCCCCCGACGACGGCTCCGGCCACCGGCGGGCACACCGCGAGCAGCTGCCGGGGCGGGGTCGGGGTGCACAGCATGCAGTCGGTGGGCGGCCGGGTGACGTTCAACATGGGGGCCGACGCGATCTGCCTGGTCTCCGCGGTTCCGGCGCCGGGCTTCACCACCAGTACCGACCAGGACACACCGGACACCCTGACCGTGACCTTCTCCAGTGCCACGCACCGTTCGGAGACCACGGGCTCCATCCATCCGCAGCCGCAGGCCGTCACCCGCGAAGTCTCCTGGTAGTCGCGGGCGTTGCCCGCGCGGGTCGCGGAGAGGGCCGTGCCGGGCCCGTGCGAGGGCCGGAGCCGAGCGGAACCTGCGGGGAACCTTAGGAGCTCCTAAGGTTCCCGTCGCGGTGGGTGACGCGGGTCGGAAAGCGCCTAGGTTCGCTATCGCCCGGTCACCGAAGCACCCCTCCGACCGGGCGTGCCACCTTCCGGCGCGGGGCATCCCCCTGTGCGCCGCGCCGGCCCCCTGCCTTCGATCCCCCGAGGTCCACCCCACATGAGCTCGCACCGTCGCGTCGATCCGCCCAGCGGCCCCTCGCCGCAGCACCGCGCACAGCGCCGGCCCCGAGTGCGCAAGGCCGTACTGGGCGCCGCCGTCATCGCCGCGCTGGGTGGCGGAACGGCCTTCGCCTGCATAGGCGGCGGCTCCGGCCACGCCCCAGGACAGCCCACCGCTGCGACCCCCACCGCAGCGGTGGGCACCCATCGGCCGGCGTCCGGCGCCCGGCCCTCCTCCCCCGTGACGCGCCCCGCCCGCCCGGCCGCGAAGCCCTCCGCCACTCCCCCGCGGCACACCGCGCCGCCCCGGCCGGCGCCGACCGCGACCCGCACCAGGCCCGCCCCCGCCCCGACCACCCCGTCGAACCCCCCGGTCACCGGCGACGCGGTGCAGCAGGTGCTGGCCAAGGTGAACCAGGCCAGGGCCGCCCAGGGACTGCCGGCCTACACCCTCCTGGAGGGGCTGAACCGCAGCGCGGCAGCCCACAACCAGGTGATGTCCGCGGGCTGCGGGCTCTCCCACCAGTGCCCCGGCGAACCGGCGTTCGGCGACCGCGAGCGGGCCCAGGGCGTGCGGTGGATGTCGGCCGGTGAGAACATCGGCGAGGGCGGGCCGGTGGCCGACACCGAGCAGGCCATCGCCAAGATGGCGCTGGGACTCACCCAGAGCATGCTCGACGAGCGGCCGCCCGACGACGGCCACCGCCGCAACATGCTTAGCTCCTCCTTCACCCACATCGGTATCGCGGTATTCCGGGACGGTTCGGGAACCGTCTGGCTCACCCAGGACTTCTCCGGCTGAGCCTCCGCGGCACGCTCCGCAACGGGGAAGACGACGCGATGGCGGAACTGCGCCGCCGCAGCGCAATGCTCCCCGTCGCGGCGGAACCGCACAGCGGCCGCCACCTCGGTGGCGGCCGCTGTCGCGGCTGCCGCGACGAGCCGCGAACGTCCCGGCCGGCGCGTGCGATCCGGCGGCGGACCCTGACAACTTCCTAAAAAGTGTCGGTGAAACTGCTCGGCATGATGAGTGCGCTGAAGCGATCGATGCCCGGCCGGCCGCGGGTGCGGCACTCCGTGGCCCTGGCCACCGCCGCCCTGGCGGCGCTGGCCTCGGTGACCGGTTGCGCCGGGGCCGGCGGCGTCAAGGCCTCCCGCGTGGCCCTGGCGCCCGACGCACCCGACACGGCCGGCGCTCCCCGAGCGGCGGACGCCCCGGCCAGGTCAGTGACCCCGGTGACGGTCACGCGGCCGGCCCCGCCGGAGACGGCCGCGTGGCACGGCGGCGTCGCCCGCTACCCCTCCCGCTGACGCCGCACCGGCGCCGGTGCCGGGCTGCGACGGCAGCCGCAGCGTGAACACGGTGGACTCGCCGGGAACGCTGCGGGCGGCCACCGTGCCGCCGTGGGCCTGCGCGAGCTGGCGGACGATGGCCAGACCCAGTCCGCTGCCGCCGGTGCGGCGGCTGCGGGAGCGCTCCGCGCGCCAGAAGCGGTCGAAGACGTCTGGCAGGTCCTCGGGCGCGATCCCGGAACCGGTGTCGGCGACCTCGATCGTCACCGTCCCGTCGCCGCCGTGGGCGCGCAGGCGGACGCTGCCGCCGGCCGGCGTGTGCCGCAGAGCGTTGGACACCAGGTTGCCCAGCGCCTGGCGCAGCCGGACGGGGTCGGCGCTCAACCGGGGGTCCCCCCGCACGTCGCTCCCGATGCTCACCCCGGCCGCCCGCGCGTGGGCGCGGTTCGCGTCGGCGACCTGGTCCAGCAGGTCGCCCAGCCGCACCGGCTCGGGGTGCAGCCGCAGGGTGCCGGCGTCGGCGGACGCGAGGTCCTGCAGGTCGTCGATGATGTGCTGCAGGAGCAGCGCCTCGTCGTGCAGCGACGACAGCAGCCGCTGGTCGGGCACGACGATGCCGTCCTTGGCGACCTCCAGCCAGCCGCGGATGTTGGTCAGCGGGGTCCGCAGTTCATGGGCGATGTCACTGACCATGGCCTTGCGCTGGGTCTCGGTGCGTTCCCGGCGTTCTGACAGGTCGTTGAAGGCCTGGGCGAGGATGCCGGTCTCGTCGCCGGTGGTGACCGGGACGCGGGTGTGCTGTTCGGTGGGCTGCTGCGCGGCGTCGGTCAGGGCGCGCAGCGGGCGCACCAGCCGGGTGGCGATCAGGGCGGTGACCGTGACGGTGAGGAGCAGGACGAGTCCGGTCACGCCGGCGATGCGGGTGGTGTTGGCCCGCGAGAGGTCGAAGCGCGGCGGGCTCGCGCCGGCGCCGGTGTCGCTGACGAACAGCTGCGCGGCCGGGGCGACGAAGGTGCGCAGCTGCTCGCGGCGGCCGGCGTCGATGCACTCCTGCAGCGTCCGGAAGTCCGGCGCCATCTTGCGCCCCTTGGCCCAGGTGAAGTCGGCCGACAGCGTCACGTACCCCGCGAGCACGGACCGCTGGCGGGTCAGGCAGGCGTTCACCAGGGTGTCGAGGCCGGTCAGGGCGCGCTGCTCGGTGACGGTGGGCCGCGACAGGTCGGCCAGACCGCAGTCGTCGAAGCCGTAGGCGTCCAGCGTCGTCTGGTCCTCGCGCGCCACCTGCACGGTGGTCCGCCCGCTGGGGCTGTCGACCACCTTCCCCTGCCAGCCCTCGTCGCGCAGGCACGCCAGCACCTTGCCGGCGACCCGCGCCAGTTCCGCGCGCTCGGCGGCGGGCAGCAGGTACGGTCCGACGGCGCGCGGATCGATGCGGGAGACCGGCTCGCTCGCGCCCTGCCCCTGCAGGGGGGTGTCGGACCGCAGGGCGTCGATGACGGCGAAGGCCCGCGGCGGCAGGCCGGGGGCCTTCGGCGCGGAGTCGGCGAGCACGTGGCGGTCCTGGTCGGTGAGGGCGACGCGGCGGCCCGTCACCCGGGCCAGCCGCTCGATCACCGGCTGCACGCCGCTCCAGTCCCGGTGTCCGGCGGCCCAGCCGGTCAGGGTGTCGTGGATCTTCGCGTCGTCGGACAGGATCTGGCCCTGCTCCTGCTGGATGGCCCGGGTGGTGGTCTGCACCGCGAGCCACGCGGTGGCGACGATCGAGCAGACCGCGATGAGCACGGAGGTGACCAGCAGCCGGGCCAGCAGGCTCTTGCGCAGCGGGACGTTACGGCCCACGGCGGCCTCCGGTGAGTTTGTACCCGACGCCGAACACCGTCAGCAGGCGTGCCGGTCTGCGCGGATCGAGCTCAATCTTCTTGCGCAGGTTGAGGATGTGGACGTCGATGGCGCGCTCGGAGATGGCGCGCTCGTATCCCGTCACGCACTCCAGCAGCTGCCCGCGGGTGAAGACCCGGTCCGGTTCGGTCGCCAGCGCCCGCAGGATCTCGAACTCACCGGGCGTGCAGACCACCGGCTCGCCCGCGCAGGTCACCGCACGCCGGGCGGGGTCCACCGCCAGGGTGTCGACCCACAGGACTCCGTCGGCGGCCACCGGTGGCCGCTGGACGCGGCGCAGCAGGGCGTGGATGCGGGCCATCAGCTCGCGCGGGCTGTAGGGCTTGGTCATGTAGTCGTCCGCGCCCAGTTCCAGGCCGAGCAGCAGGTCGTCCTCGTGCGAGCGGGCGGTGAGCATCAGCACCGGCAGGTCGCTGCCGGGCCGCAGGATCCTGCACACGCCCAGGCCGTCGATCTCCGGCAGCATCACGTCCAGGACCAGCAGGTCCGGACGGCTGCGCCGCACCTCGTCGACGGCGGACCGGCCGTCGTGGACGACGGTCGCGGTGTGGCCGTGCGCTTCCACGCACCGGCGCACCAGCTCCGCCTGCATTTCGTCGTCTTCCGCGACCAGGATATGTGCGCACACCCCTGGGATGTTAAACGCACAAGTGTTCAGGAATACCGGCGTGAGACGTTTCCCGCATCCTGACACTTTCCTCATATCCGGCGGCGAGAATTCGCCGCCGGAATCGGCTCGGCCGCACCGAACCTCCGGGGTCAGCCGCGCCGGGCCACCACCAGGCGGCAGTGCGGGCTGCCGTCGGGCCGGCGGCCGAACTCCTCCAGCGGCAGCAGCTCCACCCGGAAGCCGGCCCCGACGAGGTCGTCGCGGACCCCTCGCAGCGGGAAGGTGCGGTAGTACATCACGAACGGCGGACGCCACAGCGCGTTGCGCACGCGCATCGCGGCGTCGAAGCCCCACAGCCCCCAGTACAGCGGCGAGCGGACGGGCAGCGGCGCACCGAGCGGGAAGGCGAACACGCCGCCCGGCCGCAGCGAGCGGTGGACCTCGGCGAACAGGCCGGGGCGCTCGGCGGGCAGGAAGTGGCCGAACGCCCCGAAGCTCACGGCCAGGTCGAACGCTGCCGTGAACGGCAGCGCCCGGGCGTCCGCCCGCACCCAGTCCACCGACGGACCGTCCTCGCGCCCGTCCGCCGCGGGGACGGCGGCCGCCGCGGCGGCCAGCATCCCGGCGCTGAAGTCGACCCCGGTCACCCGCTGCCCGCACAGCTCGCGCAGCACCCCGACCCCGGCGCCGGTGCCGCAGCAGACGTCGAGCCCGGCCGTGAACGGCCCGAGCGGGCGCAGCGCGCCGGCCACCGCGTCCAGGAAGCGGTCGGGTGTGCGGAAGGGGGTGTGGTCGAACTTGGGTGCCAGCAGGTCGTAGCCGTGCTCGATGGAGGAGAGCGCCTGCACGGCCAGCTCGCGGAGCGTGGGTCCTTCGGAGGTGAACACCGCCCCCAGGGTAGTCAGGCGGTGCGTTCGCCGGGTTCCGGCGCGGACGCCGGGCGGTCGCGCGGGATCAGCGTCGGGTTGACGTTGTCGAGCACCGTGGCGCGGTCGACGACGACGCGGGCCACGTCGTTCCGGCTCGGCACCTCGTACATCACGTTGAGCAGCACCTCTTCGAGGATCGTGCGGGCCGCCCGGGCGCCGGTGCGGCGCAGCAGCGCCTGCTCCGCGACGGCGGCGACGGCGTCCTCGGTGAACTCCAGCTCGACGCCGTCGAGCTCGAAGAGCTTCTGGTACTGCCGGACGAGCGCGTTGCGGGGCTCGGTCAGGATCCGGGTCAGTGCCGCCGTGTCCAGCGGCTGCACGGTCGTCAGCACGGGCAGCCGTCCGACGAGTTCGGGGATGAGCCCGAACTGCACCAGGTCCACCGGCAGCACGCCGGCGAAGGCGTCCTCGTCCCGGTTCCGCCGCTGCTCGCGGGTGCGCGGCTCCCCGCCGAAGCCGATGCCCGCGTGGTCGGCGCGCTGCTCGACGATCCGCTCCAGCCCGGCGAAGGCACCGCCGACGATGAACAGCACGTTGCTGGTGTCGATCTGGAGGAACTCCTGGCGCGGCTGCTTGCGGCCGCCCTGCGGCGGCACGCTCGCGACCGTGCCCTCCAGGAGCTTGAGCAGCGCCTGCTGCACGCCCTCGCCGGAGACGTCCCGGGTGATCGAGGGACCGGCACCCTTTCGGGCGATCTTGTCGATCTCGTCGATGTAGACGATGCCGCGCTCGGCCCTGGCGATGTCGTGGTCGGCGGCCTGGATCAGCTTGAGCAGGATGTTCTCGACGTCCTCCCCGACGTAGCCGGCCTCGGTCAGGGCGGTGGCGTCGGCGATCGCGAACGGGACGTCGAGCATCCGGGCCAGGGTCTGGACGAGGTACGTCTTGCCGCAGCCGGTGGGGCCCATCAGCAGGACGTTGGACTTGCCGAGCTCGACCTGCTCGGCCTGCCCGCCCTTCGCACCGCGCCGGCCGCTGCCCGCGACCGGCGGACGCACCCGCTTGTAGTGGTTGTGGACCGCCACCGCCAGCGCCCTCTTGGCGCGCTCCTGCCCGATGACGTACCCGTCGAGGAACGCGTGGATCTCGCGTGGTGTCGGCAGGGCGGGCAGGTCGGCGTCGAGCGGGCCGGTCTCCTCCACCAGGAGTTCGTTGCAGAGGTCGACGCACTCGTCGCAGATGCAGATGTCGGCCGGGCCCGCGATGAGCTTGCCGACCTGCTGCTGGTTCTTCCCGCAGAACGTACATTTCAGCAGGTCACCGCCGTCACCGATGCGTGCCACGCGGAAATGTCCCCCTCGAACGGTGATGCCGGTCGAATGGCCTTGTGGGTGCATGACGCGCAGGTCGGAAAAGGCCACTCGAATGCTGCGACCATATGACGCCACCATTTGAATGGTCAAGGTATCTTGAGCCGCGACGGACGCAACGCGGAAGCGCGAAGGCAAGAGTGAGGGCGATGGGCCGGCCCAGCAGGGTGGAGCTGCAGGAGCGCAACCGCGCCAGGGTGCTGGCCGCGGCCCGGGACGAGTTCGCCGAGCACGGTTTCCGCGACGCCAAGGTGGACCGGATCGCCGGGCGCGCGGGCCTCACCCGTGGCGCCGTCTACTCCAACTTCCCCAGCAAGCGCGCGCTGTACTTCGCTGTGCTGGCCGCCCTGGCCGAGCGCGCCCCCGAACCGCCGCACCCGGAGCCGGGCAGCACGGCCGCCGACGCGCTCGGGGCGCTCGCCCGCGCCTGGGTCGCGCGGCTGCCGCTCGCCGACACCGACGAGCCGCACGGCACGGCCCGGCTGGGCATGTACCTGATGCCCGAGGTGCTCGCCGAGGAGCGCATCCGGCGGCCGTTCGCGCAGCTGATGAAGTTGGACGCGCTGCTGCTCGGGTTGGCGCTGGAGGGCCTGCGGGCGCCCGGAGCGCCCACCGGCAGCCTGGTGCGGGTCGCGGAGACGGTCCTGACGACCCTGCACGGCGCCGCCCAGATGGCGGCGGTCGCGCCCGGGTTCGTCGAGCCGTTCAACGTCGTCACCGCCTGCGCCCACCTGGCCGGCCTGGACCTCGACGGCTGGTGGCCGCCGCCGCACGTCATCACCCAGGCGTGGCCGACCGACGAGCCGTGGACCCCGCCGCCCACGCTCGACGCGGTGCGGGGCGTGCCCGCGCGGCTCGCGGACGACGGCGTGGTGGCCGTACTCGGACTGCACCGCCTGGAGGCGGTGGAGGAGGCGGTGCGGGCGGCGCCGCCCGGCGCGACGGTCACCGCCGTCGTGGTCACCGGGGACCCCGACGAGCTGGCACCGCTGGCGCGGCTGGCCGTCGCGGACCTCTGCGGCTGCCTGCGCCGGGCCTTCCCGGCGGCGGCCTGGCCGCGCCTGCAGGTGGTCTTCGACGAGTCGGGCGCGCTCGCCGCGGCCGCCGGCGTGCCCTCCGTCAGCGACGGAACCGAGGTCGCCGTCCGTATCCGCGCCGGCCGGATCACCGCCCGCGCCGACGGCCGCGGCGCCTGCCACGCGACCGCCTCGGCCCCCGACCCGCGGCGCGACGCCCCGAACTGACCCGCGCCCGCGCCACCCGCGCCGGGACGACGCCCGCCGAACGCCTGTGAAGACGCCCGCAACGCCGCCTGCAGAAGAGGACTCCGCCATGGCCACCGAACGCATCGACCCGCCCGCGGTCGCCGACGAACGCGAGATGCTGCGCGCCTTCCTCGACTACCACCGCGCCACGCTCGCCCTGAAGTGCGACGGGCTCACCGACGAGGAGCTGCGCCGCCGGTCGATGCCGCCGTCCACCCTCTCGCTGCTCGGCCTGGTGCGGCACATGGCCGAGGTGGAACGCGCCTGGTTCCGCCGGATCGTCAACGGCGAGGACATACCGCTCGTCTGGTCCGACGAGCACGACTTCCAGATCGCCTACGACGCGAGCTCCGCCACCCGGAGCGAGGCGTTCGACGCCTGGCGGACGGAGGTCGAGCACGCCCGCCGGATCGAACGCGAGGCGCCGTCGCTCGATCTGACGGTGCACGAGCCGAAGGGGGACGAACAGGTCTCGCTCCGGATGGTGATGCTCCACATGATGCACGAGTACGCCCGCCACAACGGCCACGCCGACCTGCTGCGGGAGGGCGTCGACGGGGCCGTCGGGGCCTGAGGGCGCGGCCGTCAGGCGCGGCCGGTGAAGCGGCGCACGTAGCGCCGCTGCCAGGGGGTCTCCACCGCGTGGGCGTCGTAGTGACGGCGGACGAACGCCACCGCCTCGCCGGGCGGCACGCCGTCGAGGACGGCCAGGCACGCCAGCGCGGTGCCGGTCCGCCCGCGGCCGCCGGCGCAGGCCAGCTCGACGCGCTCGCCGCCGGCCCGGTCCAGCGCCTCCGCGAGGACGGACCGGGCCTCGCCGTCGTCGCTCGGCAGCCGGAAGTCCGGCCAGCGCAGCCAGCGCGCCTCCCACGGCACCTCGGGCGGCTGCCGGCCCAGCAGATGGACCGCGAAGTCGGGCGCCGGCCCCGCCGGCAGCGGCTTGCGCAGCGCCCGGCCGCGCAGCAGGCGCCCGGAGGGCAGCCGGATGACTCCGGCGTCGTCGGCACTCCAGGATCGCGTCACCCGTTCACCGTAACCGCCGTCTCGTGCCGGGCGCCGGAGTTCTCGGGCAGCGGGTTCTGGCGCGAGCGCAGCAGGAGGAAGACAGCCACGGCGGTGCCGGCCATGACCACCGCCCCGCAGCGGACCGCGAGATGGAGGGCGTCCACGAAGGCCGCGTCCATGGTGCGGTGCAGCGCCGGGGGCAGTCCCGAGCCGCGCACCAGGCCGCCCGCGCCCTCGCCGGTGACCGAGGCGACGATGTCGTGGCGCTGCTCCGACGAAGTGCCGGCGGCCTCCAGCCGGTGGTCCAGACCCGATGCCAGCCGGCTGGTCAGCACCGCGCCCAGGACGGCGACGCCCACGACCCCGCCGAGTTCGCGCACGGTGTTGAGCGCCGCCGAGGCCATGCCCGCGGCCGACGGTGCGACGCGGCGCAGCACCGCGATGGAGGCGGGGGCGAAACTCAGTCCCATGCCCAGTCCCATCAGCGGCAGGACCCACAGGTACTGCGGGTACCGGGCGTCCGCGCCGTACAGCGAGAGCCCCGCGAGCGCCACGGCGCACAGCGACAGGCCGGCGACCAGCGGCGGGCGGACCCCGTAGCGCAGGGCGAGCCGGCCGGACAGCGGCGACGCGATCATGATCAGGGCGGTGCACGGCAGCGCGGCCACCCCCGAGCCGGTGGGCGCCCAGCCGAGCACGTTCTGCAGGTACAGGGGCAGGAAGAACATGACGCCGAACATGCCGAAGCTGACGGTGAACGCGGCCAGCGCCGCGCCCGCCAGCACCCGGTCGGCGAAGAACCGCAGGTCCAGCATCGGGTCGGCGGTCCGCAGCTCCACGACGACGAACAGCAGCAGTGCCACCGCGCCGGCCAGGGCGGCGGTCAGGGTGACCGGGTCGGTCCAGCCGCGGCTGGGGCCCTCGACGAGGGCGTAGACCAGGCCGCCGAGCCCGACGGCCGCGAGCAGTTGCCCCGGCAGGTCGAGCCGGGCGGTGCGGGAGACGTACTCCGGCAGGACGCGGCGGCCCACCAGCAGTGCGGCCCCGCCGATCGGGACGTTGATCCAGAAGACGCTGGCCCAGCCGAAGGCGTCGACCATCGGGCCGCCGATGACCGGCCCCAGGGCGAGGCCGATGGCCGAGATGCCCGACCACAGGGCGATGGCGCGGGCGCGGGCGCGCTCGTCCTCGAAGGTGTGCCGCAGGATCGACAGGCTGCCCGGGGTGAGCAGTGCCGCGCCCAGCCCCTGGACCATGCGGGCGGCGATGAGCAGTCCGGTGGTGCCGGAGAGCGCGGCGAACGCCGATCCGGCGGTGAACAGGGCGAGGCCGGCGAGGTAGATCCGCCGCCGCCCGTAGCGGTCGCCGAGGGTGCCGCCGGTGAGCAGCAGGGCGGCGAAGACGAGGCTGTAGCCCTCCACGACCCACTGCAGGCCGCTCACTCCGGCATGCAGCTCCTGCCCGATCCGGGGCAGGGCGGTGTTCACCACGACGTTGTCGAGCATGGCCATGAACATCGTGGCGCACAGCGTGCCGAGCACCAGGTACTGACGACGGGAGCCGAGCTCCGCCATGAGGGTCCCCTAACAGTGTTAGTCGTTCTCTAACGCCGTTAGATTGCCTCTAACGGTGTTAGATGGCAAGCGGGTATCCGCGACCGCAGCGAGCACGAGGTGACGACCGATGAGGACAGACCGCGCGAAAGCGCCCGGCCAGCACCCGCCGCTGACTCAGGAAGCCCTGGTGGGAGCGGCCCTGCTGGTGCTGGAGCGGGACGGCCTGGACGCGCTGTCGATGCGCAGGGTCGCGGCCGAACTGGGGGTGCAGGCCCCCTCGCTCTACTGGCACGTGCGCAACAAGGAGCAGCTGCTGGACCTGCTGGCCGACGCCCTGGTCGCCGACGCCGAGCCCCCGCCGCGGGTGGGCGGCTGGCGCGAGCAGCTGCGCGCGTACTGCCACCTGCACCGCCGGCACCTGCTCGGCAAGCGCGACGCCGCCCGCGTCGTCGCCGGGCGCTTCAACCTCGGCCCGAGCCTGCTCGTCATCCTGGAGGAGCAGCTGGACCGGCTGCGGGAGGCCGGCTTCCCGGCCGCCGAAGCCGCCCTGACCAGCTACCTGCTCGGCAACTACGTGACGGGCTTCGTGCTGCAGGAGCAGTCCCCCCTCTCGGCCGCCGAGGCCGTCGGGCACGCCACCCGCACCGAGGTCGTCGACGCCGCCCGCGCGCACCTGCGCCAACTGCCCGCCGACCGGTTCCCGAACCTGGTCGCCCTCGCCGCGGAGCTCTCGGAGCCGAACATGGAGGACCGGTTCGCCTTCGGGCTCGAACGCATCCTCGACGGCCTGGCCACCGTGCTGGAACCGGACGCCGCGCAGAACCGCGGGTGACACCCGGGCCGGGGCTCCGGCAGCATGGTGGCTCCGCGTCCCCCTCCGACCCCGCGACCAGAGATGTGAGTCACCGATGCCCCAGGCCTACGTGTTCACCCGCTTCGGCGGTCCCGAGACCGAGACCTTCGCCGACCTGCCGCGGCCGGTGCCCGGTGCGGGCCAGCTCCTGGTCGCGGTCCGGGCGGCCGGGGTCAACCCGGTCGACTGGAAGCGCCGGACCGGATACACCCAGGCCAACGCCCCGGCGGTGGAACTGCCCGCCGTCATGGGCGGCGAGGTCTCCGGCGTGGTGGAGCAGGTGGGCGAGGGCGTCGAGGGGTACGCGGTGGGCGACGCCGTGTTCGGCAACCCCCTCACCGGCGGGTACGCCGAGTACACGCTGCTGCCCGCGCGCAGCACCGCGCACAAGCCCGCGCAGGTGTCCTGGGCCGACGCGGCGACGCTGCCGGTCGCGGTGGCCACCGCCTACGACGGGATCGTCCAGCTCGACCCGCCGGCCGGCACGACCTTCCTGATCAACGGGGTCGGCGGCGGGGTGGGCAGCGCCGCCGCGCAGATCGCCACGCACCGGGGCCTGCGGGTGATCGGCACCGCGAGCGCGGCGAAGAAGGAGTTCGTCGAGTCGCTGGGCGTCGTGCACGTCGCGTCGGGACCCGGCGTGGCGGACCGGATCCGCGCTGCCGCGCCCGAGGGCGTCGACGCGGTCTTCGACCTGGTCGGCGGCGCCTCCCTGGAGGAGGTGGCCACCCTGCTCGCCGACCCGGCGCGGCTGATCAGCGGACCCGACAAGGTGAACGTCGTCAAGCTCGGCGGATCCACCGTGGACCGCAAGCGCACTACCGAAGTGCTCGACGCCGTCGCACGGTTGGTCGCCGAGGGCGTCGTCGACCCGTTCGTGACGCGCACGTTCCCCTTCGAGCAGGCCGCGCAGGCGCTGCGCGCCGTGGAGGAGGGCCACACCCGCGGCAAAGTCGTGATCGAGGTCTCGCGGTAGCGCGGGACGGGCGGGCGGCGGCCATTGCGCCGGGCGATCCCGGCGGGATAGCGTCGATGGGAGGTGACGAGGCCATCGGCCGTTCGAACCGGAAAGAGGTGAGGGCGATGCGGGCAGCACAGGGTCGTGTCGTCGTCGGCACTCTCGTCCCCCGCGGACCCGTCGTCCATCTGTACGGACGCCAGCACATCGACCTGCAACGGGTCGCCGGCTCCCTCTGTTGTCACTGATCTGACTCCCTGCTGACGCGCCACGCCTCCGGGCCGGTGCGTCCTCATCCGGTCACATCAGGAAGGCAACCGCTCCATGTCCGCACCCCTGAACCCGCTGCACCTCGCCGTCGCCCTGGACGGCGCCGGCTGGCACCCGGCCGCCTGGCGGGAGCCAGGCGCCCGCCCCCGGGAGCTGTTCACCGCCCGCCACTGGGCCGACGCCGTCCTCGAAGCCGAGCGCGGGCTGCTGGACTTCGTGACGCTCGAGGACTCCCTCACCCTGCAGTCCACCGACCCCACCGGCCCCGACGACCGCACCGACCAGGTGCGCGGCCGGCTCGACGCCGTGCTCGTGGCCGCCCGGGTCGCCCCGCTGACCACGCACATCGGGCTGGTGCCGACCGCGGTCGCCACCCACACCGAGCCGTTCCACCTCTCGAAGGCGATCGCCACCCTGGACTACGTCAGCTCCGGCCGCGCCGGAGTGCGCGTCCAGGTCTCGGCGCGGCCGGACGAGGCGGCGCACTTCGGCCGCCG
The DNA here is from genome assembly GCF_040636125.1 of Streptomyces sp. NPDC006733. Lineage (NCBI taxonomy): Bacteria > Bacillati > Actinomycetota > Actinomycetes > Kitasatosporales > Streptomycetaceae > Streptomyces > Streptomyces sp. NPDC006733. The sequence continues at coordinate 108,570 of NZ_JBEYJD010000032.1, forward strand.
CACCTTCCCGCCGGCGCTGGGCGCCGCGGACCTCACCGGCCCGCCGCAGCCGGACGTGGTCACCGAGCTGTTCGACGAGGCGGCCGACTACGTCGAGGTGGTGCGCCGGCTGTGGGACAGCTGGGAGGACGACGCGGAGATCCGGGACGTGGCCACCGGCCGGTTCATCGACCGGAACAAGCTGCACTACGCCGACTTCCACGGCCGGTTCTTCGACGTGAAGGGCCCCTCGATCACACCGCGCCCGCCGCAGGGCCAGCCCGTCGTGACCGCCCTCGCCCACTCGGCCGTGCCGTACCGGCTGGTGGCGCGCTCGGCGGACGTCGGCTACATCACCGCGCACGACGCCGACGAGGCCCGCACGGCCGTCGCTGCGGTCCGGGCCGAACAGCGGGCCGCGGGGCGGCAGGACGAGGCCGTGCACGTCTTCGGCGAGCTGGCGGTCGTCCTCGACGAGCGGCCCGGCGCGGCGCGCTCGCGCCGCGACCGGCTCGACGCCCTGGCCGGTGAGGCCTGGACGAGCGACGCCGAGGTCTTCTCCGGCACCCCCGCCGAACTGGCCGACCTGCTGCTGGATCGGCGCCGGGCCGGCCTGACCGGCTTCCGGCTGCGCCCCGCCACCCTCGCCCAGGACCTGCCCGCGATCACCCGCGGGCTCGTGCCCGAACTCCAGGCGCGCGGCGCCTTCCGCCACGCCTACGAGGCCCGCACGCTGCGCGGGCTGCTCGGCCTGCCGCGCCCCGCCAACCGCTACGCCGAAGCCGCCGCGACCACCGGCGCCGCCACCGCCGGCACCGTCAGTGCCTGAGCCGGAGGGATCCGACCGACCATGAGCAAGCCCCTCAAGCAGATCCATCTCGCGGCGCACTTCCCCGGCGTGAACAACACCACCGTGTGGAGCGACCCCGAGGCGGGCAGCCACATCGAGTTCAGCTCCTTCGCGCACTTCGCCCGCACCGCGGAACGGGCCAAGTTCGACTTCCTCTTCCTCGCCGAGGGCCTGCGCCTGCGCGAGCAGGGCGGCGAGATCTACGACCTCGACGTCGTGGGCCGCCCCGACACGTTCACCGTGCTCGCCGCGCTGGCCGCGGTCACCGAACGCATCGGCCTGACCGGCACGATCAACTCCACCTTCAACGAGCCCTACGAGGTCGCCCGCCAGTTCGCCAGCCTGGACCACCTCTCCGACGGACGCGCCGCCTGGAACGTCGTCACCTCCTGGGACGCCTTCACCGGGGAGAACTTCCGGCGCGGCGGCTTCCTCGCCCAGGACGACCGCTACTCGCGGGCCGAGCAGTTCCTGCGCACCGCCTGGGAGCTCTTCGACTCCTGGCCGGACGACGCGATCGCCGCCGACGCGGAGGCCGGGCGGTTCCTGCGCGATCCGCGCGCGGGCGCCTTCCGCCACCGGGACCAGCACTTCGACATCGCCGGCCGGTTCAACGTCCCGCGCAGCCCGCAGGGCCGCCCCGTCATCTTCCAGGCCGGCGACTCCGAGGAGGGACGCGAGTTCGCCGCGGGCACCGCCGACGCGATCTTCAGCCGGCACAGCACCCTCGACGCCGGCCGGGCGTTCTACACCGACGTCAAGGACCGGCTCGCCCGCCACCACCGCACCCGCGACGACCTGCTGATCCTGCCCGCCGCCACGTTCGTGCTCGGCGACACCGACGCCGAGGCGCGCGACCACGCGCACGAGGTGCGCCGGGCCCAGGTCAGCGGGCAGACCGCGATCAAGTACCTGGAACAGCTGTGGAACCGCGACCTGTCGGGATACGACCCGGACGGCCCGCTGCCCGACATCGACCCCGACCCGGGCGAGCACACGGTCGCGCGCGGCCGGGCCAGCGTGCGGATGTTCCGCGACCCGCTGGCCACCGCGAAGGAGTGGCGGCAGAAGGCGGAGGCGGGCGGGCTGTCCATCCGCGAACTCGTCATCGAGACCACCGGTCGCCAGACCTTCGTCGGCTCCCCCGCCACCGTCGCGGCCACGATCGACGAGTTCGTCCAGACCGACGCGAGCGACGGGTTCATCCTCGTCCCGCACGTCACCCCCGGCGGCCTCGACGCGTTCGCCGACACCGTCGTCCCCCTGCTCCAGGAGCGCGGCGTCTTCCGGCACGAGTACGAGGGCAGCACGCTGCGCGACCACCTCGGCCTGGACCGGCCGCCGGCCGGCAGCAGCTCACGCGGCAACGACAGCACCAAGAAGGCGGCGTCGTGACGGATCTCCCCTCGGACCACGCACGGGCCGGCACGGCGGGCGCGCACGCTCCCGTACCGCTGTCCGTCCTCGACCTGGCACCCATCAGCTCCGGATCCACCGCGGCACGGGCGCTGCACAACACCGTCGACCTGGCGCGCCGCGCCGAGGCCGCCGGGTACCACCGGTACTGGCTGGCCGAGCACCACCTCACCACCGGGGTCGCCGGGGTGTCGCCGGCCCTGCTGATCCAGCTCGTCGCGGCCGCGACGACGCGGATCCGGGTCGGCGCCGGCGCGGTCCAACTCGGCCACCGCACCCCGCTGTCGGTGGTCGAGGAGTTCGGCGTGCTCGACGCCCTGCACCCGGGCCGCATCGACCTCGGCCTGGGCCGCTCGGGCTTCCGCAAGCCCGGCGGAGCCCCGGACGCGGCGCCGCCACCCGCCGCCGCGCCGGCGCCCGCCGCGCCCCGCCGGACTCCCGAAGGGCTGCTCATCCCCGCGCCCTACGACATCAGCCGGCTGATCGGCTCGCCGCTGCTCGCCCGCTACACCGAACTCGTCCAGTTCCCCGGCGCCGAACTCCCCGACTACCGGGACCAGGTGGAGCAGATCCTGGCCCTGATCCGCGGCGACCACCGCACCGAGGGCGGCCACGAGGTGCACGCCGTCCCCGGCGAGGGGGCCGACCTGCAGATCTGGATCCTCGGCAGCAGCGCGGGGGCCAGCGCCCGCGCCGCCGGCGCGCTGGGGCTGCCGTTCGCGGCGAACTACCACGTCAGCCCGGCCGCGGTACTGGAGGCGGTGGACGCCTACCGCGACGCGTTCAAGCCCTCGACGGTGCTCGACCGGCCGCACGTCCTGGTCTCCGCCGACGTGGTGGTGGCCGAGGACGACGCCACCGCGCGGCACCTCGCGAGCCCGTACGCCCTGTGGGTGCACAGCATCCGCTCCGGCCGCGGCGCGATCCCGTTCCCCACCCCGGAGGAGGCCGCCGCGCACCCGTGGACCGAGGAGGAGCGCGCCCTCGTCGACGACCGGGTGCGCACCCAGTTCGCCGGCTCCCCGCGGACCGTCGTCGAGCAGCTGCGGGTCCTGCAACGGGCGACCGACGCGGACGAGTTGCTCGTCACCACCATCACCCATGACCACCAGGACCGGATCCGTTCCTTCGAACTACTGGCGCACGCCTGGCAGGACGCCCCGCAGCACCGCCCGCGCGACCCCGAGGAGTCCCATGTCCGCTGACCGCACCGCCACCGATCAGTACCTCGCCAACAACCACGCCTACGCCGCGTCCTTCCCCGGCCCGCTCCCGCTGCCCCCGGCCCGCCGCACGGCGGTCCTGGCCTGCATGGACGCCCGGCTCAACGTCTACGGGGTGCTCGGTCTCGCCGAGGGCGACTCCCACGTCATCCGCAACGCGGGCGGCGTGGCGACCGACGACGCGATCCGCTCGCTGGCGATCAGCCAGCGGCTGCTGGGCACCCGCGAGATCATCCTCATCCACCACACCGACTGCGGGATGCTGACCTTCGGCGACGACGCCTTCCGCGAGTCGATCCGCGAGGAGACCGGGATCAAGCCGCCGTGGGCCGCCGAGGCCTTCGCCGACCTGGAGACCGACGTCCGCCAGTCCGTGGCGCGGATCAGGTCGAGCCCCTTCGTCCCGCACACCGACCAGGTGCGCGGCTTCGTCTTCGACGTGGCCACCGGCACGCTCGACGAGGTCGCCGTCTAGCACCTGCACGACATTCGCCCGAGGGGTCACGGCCACCGGCCGTGGCCCCTCGTCGGCGTCTGCCTGTGAGCTGCGGTCACAGGATGTTTGCCTGTCTGGCTGAGCGCCACGCGGCAGCACACGATGGTGGGGCCGGACGGCCCCCGTCCCCACCGGAGCCGCACCCCGCCGTCCCGCCCCCTGCCCGCCCCGCCGCGCCCCCGCGCGCCGCCGGGGCCTGCTCGGGCTCCCCCGGCTCCGGACCCACGCTCGCAAAGGCTGTGATCCCCTTGAGCCGCACTTCCGGCGCACCCGCTGAGCCGGCCGCGCCCGAGAGCTACGACTGGCTGCGCTATGCTGGCGTGTTCGCGCTGCTGTTCCTCTTCGGGACCGAGACGTTCCTGGTCTCCCCGCTCCTCCCGACCATCGCGGACGACATCGACGTCAGCGAGGCGGCCGCCGCCTCCAGCGTCACCGCCTACGTCCTGGTCTACGCCGTCTGCGCGCCCTTCCTCGGCCTGCTCAGCGACCGGATCGGCCGCCGGCAGACGCTGCTGGCCGGCACCGCGCTGTTCGTCGCGTCCAACGCGGCGGCCGCGCTCTCGACCGGGCTGGCGCCGCTCGTGCTCTCCCGCGCGGTCGCCGGACTGGCCGCGGCGGCGGCCGGGCCCGCGATCTGGGCGCACATCGCCGAGACGGCCCCCGACCGCTTCCGCGGCCGGGCGCTCGGGCTCGGCATGGCGCTGTTCTCCTGCGGGCAGGTCGTCGGCGTGCCCCTCGGCAGCGCGCTGGCCGGGATCGCCGGCTGGCGCTCGGCCTTCGTGGCGCTGGCCGTCGGCACCGCCGCGGCGCTGCCGCTGCTGCTGCGGCAGGTCGCGGCGACCGAGCGCAGCGCGGCGCCGATCGGCGCGGTGAAGGCCATCCTGGCCGGCTGGACGGACCCGGCGCTGCGCCGGGCGCTGACCGTCAACACCGTCTTCCACGCGGCCAACCTCGGCGCGTACACCTTCCTCGGTGCCCTGCTGGTCCACCGCTTCGACCTGTCGGTGGCCCAACTCGGCCTGGTCGGGATCCTCGTCGGCGCGGGCAGCGTGGCCGGGTCGCTCGGCGCCGGGCGCCTGGGCGACCGGGCCCGCGCCGCCGGCCGCACCCACCTGCCGCTGCTCGGGCTGTGGGGCGTGCTGCTCGCTGTGGGCGTCGCCCTCACCGCCGGCGGCCCCGGCCTGATCGTGGCCCTGGTCGGGGTGACGATCTGGTTCGTCGCCAGCGGCGGCTTCGTGACCGACCAGCAGACCCTGGCGGGCACGGTCGCACCGGAGCTGCGCGCCACCTCCAGCGCCTGGCTGACCTCGACGATGTACGCCGGAACGGGCGTGGGCGCGTGGGCCGTCGGGGCCTTCGCGAACGTCGCGACGGGCACACTGGTCATCGGCGTGAGCCTGGCACTGCTCGGCGCGCTGGGTGGCCTGGCCGTCAGCCACGGCCTGCGCACCGCCTCGGCGGGCGCCGCCGAGGCGCCCGCGCCCCGCGCCGAGCAGGCCGCCGAGAGCGCCTGACCCGGACGCCGGAGGGCAAGTAAGGGGGCCGCGGCACGTGCCGCGGCCCCCTAGCTCACGCGTCCACTCAGCCGGCGTGGCGCTCGGGCAGTCCGCCGACCGCGCGCAGCGGGCGCTCGGACAGCGTCTCCATCCGGGCGTGGTCCTCGGCGGTGCGCGGGGTGAAGAGCAGGACCAGGGCCGAGGGGTCGTCCACCGGGTGGAACGAGGACAGCGCCAGCTCGATCCGGCCGATGCCCGGGGGCTCGACGACGACGGTGCGCGCGGTCAGCTCCGCCACCGAGTGGCAGCCCCACCAGTGGCGCAGTTGCGGGGCGTCCTCGTCCAGCCGCCGGTAGACCTCACCGGTCCTGGGATCGGACAGCGAGGTGCCGGCCTGGGCACGGAAGTGCTGGAAGACGTTCATCGCCAGCGGCTCCCAGTCGTGCAGCACCGCCCGCAGCTGCCGGCCCGCGACCATCAGCCACATCAGGTTGCGGCGGTCCGCGGGCACCGCCTCAGGCGCGCCCCACAGCGCGCTCCACGAGGTGTTCCAGCCCAGCAGGTCGAAGTGCCGGTCCAGCAGGACCGCCGGGCTGGTGGGCCAGGAGTCCAGCACCGGCTGCACGGTCGACGCGAGGTGCCCCGAGCGCTCGCCGTCCAGCGGACCGGTCGGCTCGTGGTGCCCCGCCAGCCGCATGGCGTGCCGCAGCCCCGCCGGGTCCAGCCGCAGGGCCCGCGCGACCGCCTCCAGCACCTGCCGGGAGGCGGTCACGCGGCCCTGTTCCAGCCAGGTGTACCAGGCCAGTCCCACTCCGGACAGCGACGCGACCTCCTCGCGTCGCAGACCCGGCGTGCGGCGGCGGGAGTTGGCGGGCAGCCCCACGTCCGCGGGTTGCAGCAGTTCGCGGTGGGCTCGCAGGAAGGCGCCGAGTTCCTGGCTGGGGAGGGGGGTGGACATCGGAGGTGGCTCCTCGGCCGGCGGGGTCGGTACTGGCGCTTCCAGACTAGGCGTCAATCACGTAGTCGGAGTTTCCACAGTCGTACGGGCATGTTGCTGACCCAGCCGCGCTCCCCCTGCCGCCGCCAGGCGGCGTCGCCGACCGCGCCGAAGAACTCCTCGCGGCGCGCGGGCGGGACGAGGCGGCTGTAGTAGTCGCCGAAGGTGGCGGCGTGGAAGTGGCTGTACTGGGCCGCTTCCTCGACGTGCACCACCGCGTCCCGGTCGAGGACCGCCTCGGCGCGGAAGTACCGCTCCAGCAGCCCGCCCAGGTCCTCGACGGTCCGGGTGCGGGTGGCGATGGGCAGCACCGCGCCCTCGACGCCCCGCTCCCCCGCCGCGAACACGGCCGGTACGGCGTCCCGTTCGGCCCCCAGGGCCACCAGCGCGTCCCGGACCAGGTCGTCCTCGCCGCCGAGGCCGTGCGCGTCCCGCGCCGGGTGGTAGGTCGTCAGCAGGAAGCGTCCGTCCGGTGCCAGGTGGTCGCGGACCCAGGCCAGGATCCGCTCCTCGTCGGGGTACAGCCAGTGCAGCACCGACGTCATGGTGACCACGTCCGCCCGGTACTCCAGCGGCGCCGGCGCCGTCAGATCGGCCTGGTGCAGCGCGACCCGGTCGCCGTAGGGGCGCAGCCGCCCGGCCGCCTCGGCGATGCGGTGCTCGGAGCGCTCCAGGCCGACCGCCAGCCGCAGCGACGGGTGGCGGTCGAGGGCGGAGCGCAGCAACTGGCCGATGCCGCTGCCCAGGTCGAGCAGCACCTCGGGCTCGCCCGGCACCTGGTCGAGCACCCAGTCGCGGTCGTGGACCTGCCGGAGCCGGCTGGCGTCCGCGTAACCGGCCAGCGTGCTGGCCTGGATCTCGACGGCTGACGCGGTCACTTCTGGACCTCCGGGGATGTGGTGGCGGCGGCCACGGGCTGCGGTGCGGGTGCGGCGGCGCCGGCCGCTTCGGCGGGGTCGGCGATCAGCCGCTGCAGGCGCTCGCGCACGCTGCTCTGGTCGTAGCGCCGGTACAGGTTGATGCGGTTGCGGGCCAGGTCGCCGCGGTGCACGAACTCGTAGAGGTCCTGGCGCTGGCCGAAGCCGTCCCCGGTCAGCTCCCAGGCGAGCCGGAACAGCCGGGACTTGTGCTCCGCGTCGATGCCGCGCCCGCGCATGTAGCGGTCGAGGTGCGGCCGCAGCCGCGGGTTGGCCAGGTCGTTCGCCGTCGGCTGCATCAGCAGCCCGGAGGCGCCGATGCCGCGGACGATGTCGACCGCCTTGCCCGCCACCTCCGCGGACCACACCCGGCTGGCGGCGGTGTCGCCCGGCGCCACCAGGCCGCTGTCGGTGACGGTGGCACGGGCCTCGGCGGCGTCCAGGAAGTACTCGGTGAGTTCGGCGTACCCGGCGAGCGTGCCCAGGTCCTCCTGGATGTTCCGGAAGCCGTCCACGCCGATGCTCTCGGCCACGAGGGTCGCGGTGGCCAGCAGGGTGCGCAGCCGCTCGCGGTAGCGGACGTGGCCGATGTACGCGCTCCACGCGTTGATCCGGCCCAGGCCCGTCCTGGCCAGTTCGCTCTCGCGCAGCAGGAAGACGCGGTCCCACGGGACCAGGACGTCGTCGAAGAAGAGCATCGCGTCCTGCTCGTCGAACCGCGCGCCCAGCGGGTGCGCGTGGCCCCACGGGTCGCTGCCCAGCGGTTCGCGGCAGAGCGTCACCAGGCCCGGGGTGTTCAGCGGCAGGGCGAACCAGACGACGAACTGCTCGCCGCGGCGCTGGGCGAAGGACGCCGACAGGTAGACCAGCACCTCGTGCGCCAGCGGCGCCAGGGTCGTCAGCTGCTTGGCGCCGCGCACGACGATGCCGCGCTCGTTCTCCGACAGCACGCGCAGCGCGAGGTCGGGGTCGTCCACCGGGTCGGTGGAGCGGTCGATCTGCGGGTCGCCGAGCGCGTGCGAGAGCACCAGGTCGTTGCGGGAGGTGTGGTGGTACCAGGCCTCGGCGTTGCTGCCGAACCCGGTGCGGGCCTGCTCCAGCTGGTGGCGGAAGTCGTAGAGGCCGACCGCGATCGAGGCCATGAAGGCGGGCGAGCGCCCGTGCTGGCCGAGGGACTCGGCGTGCCAGAACTCGGCGCTGCGCCGCTGCACGCGCAGCTCCTCCACCGTGCGCGGCGGCTGGTAGGCGCGGGCCAGCCGCTGCCCGGTGGCCGGGTCCTCCCAGGTGAGCAGGGACCGGTGGTCGGGGTGGTGCTGGAGGTCCAGCAGCCGGCCGATCTCGTCGGCGGCGGGCTTGAACGCCGGATGGCCGGCCGGGTCGGTGATGCGCTTCCCGTCGAGGTACAGCTCGCGGCCGTCGTCGAGTTCGGCCCGGTACCGGTCGGCGGTGAGCAGCCCCCGTCCGGTGGCGGTGGTGTCCAGCAGGGTCATGCGTGCACTCCAGTCGGGGTGGTCGGTTGGCGGTCGAGGGAGCGGTACCGTCCGTCGTGGTAGAGCAGCGGTTCACCGTCGCCGGTGCTCGCGGCGACGGCCTGCCCGACGAGGATCGCGTGGTCGCCGCCGGGCAGCACGCTGTGCAGCCGGCAGTCGAACCAGGCCAGGCAGTGCTCCAGGACGGGGGCGCCGGTGGTCTCGGCCCGCATGGGCGCGGTGGTGAAGAACCCCAGGGCGCGGCCGGCGCCGGGGGCGGCGAACCGCCGGGCGATGGGCTCCTGTTCGCGGCTCAGCGCGCTCACGGCGAAGCGGCCGCTGCCGCGGACCGCGTCCACCAGCGGGCTGCGCCGGTCCACCGCGACGCTGACCAACAGCGGGTCGAGGGACAGCGGGCTGAGTGAGGAGACGGTCTTGGCGAAGACCTCCTCGCCGTACCGGGTGGTCAGGACGGCGACCCCGGTGGTCCAGTGGCGGGCCACGGCGCGGAAGGCGTCCGCGCCCAGGGCCGGTTCGGTCCGCGGGCGGGCGGGGGGTGCCTGCGTGCGGGCGGCGGGCCGCGCTCCGGGCGTCATCGCAGCCCCACCCCGTAGGCCCGCAGCCATTCGTCGACCTGGACCAGGTGGTCGAGGCCGCCGACGGGGTTGGGGGCGGTGCGCGGGCTAGGCAGCGGACGGCCCTCGGCGAACGCCCGGCGGACGGTCTCCCGGTCCACCAGGTCGAAGACCGGCGCCTGCGAGTCGGCCAGCAGTTCGTGGGCGCGGGCGGTGAGCACCTCGGTGTAGCGGACCGCGGGCGTCGACGGGTACCCGCTCTTGGGGCGGTCCGCCACCTGCGGGGGCAGCAGGTCGCGGACGGCGTCGCGCAGCAGCCCCTTGGAGCGCCCGCCGGGGGACTTCAGGTCCCACGGCACGTTCCACAGGTACTCCACCAGCCGGTGGTCGCAGAACGGCACCCGCACCTCCAGCCCCACCGACATGCTCACCCGGTCCACCCGGTCCAGCAGCGGCGGCAGCCAGCGGGTCAGCGCCAGGTGGAAGACCTCCCGCAGGCGCCGGTCCGTCCCCGTCTCGCCGTCCAGCCGCGGCACCGCGGCCAGCGACCGCCGGTACGCCTCGGCGGTGTACTCCTCGGGGCGCACCGCGGCGCGGACCTCCGGGCGCAGCAGGGCGGCCGGGGTGGTGCGGCCGTGCAGCCACGGGAAGGTGGGGGCGGCCAGCGCCGGGGCGTCGTGGAAGTAGGGGTAGCCGCCGAAGATCTCGTCGGCTGCCTCGCCGGACAGCGCCACCGTGGAGTGCCGCCGCACCTCGCGGAAGAGCAGGTGCAGTGAGGCGTCCATCTCGCCCCAGCCGGGGCGGTCGCGGGCGCGCAGGACGGCGTCGCGCGCGTCGAGCATGTCGTCGTCGGGCACCAGCACGGAGGTGTGCCGGGTGCCGATGTGCTCGGCGGCGGCCTGGACGTAGGGGGCGTCCAGGGTGGTGCGCCAGGCGTCCGGGGTGCGTTCCGCGCTGCCGGGGAAGTCCACCGAGAAGCTGGTCACCTTGCCGTGGCCGGCCCGTTCGCGGGCGAGGGCGGCCAGCGCGGTGATGGCGCTGGAGTCGACCCCGCCCGACAGCAGGGTGCACAGCGGGACGTCGCTGAGCAGCTGGCGCTCGACGCTGTCGGCGAGCAGCGCGCGGACCGTCTCGCGGGTGGTGGCCGCGTCGTCGGTGTGCGGCCGCGACTCCAGCTCCCAGTAGGTGCTCTGCCGGGTCGCGGTCCGGCCGACCGTCACCACGGTGCCGGGGCGCACCTCGTGCAGGCCGCGGAAGAGGCCGTGGCCCGCCGTCGGCGCGGCCGGCAGGGCGAAGAGTTCGGCGATGCCCTCGGCGTCCAGTTCGGCCCGGAAGAGCGGGTTGGCCAGGACGGCCTTGGGCTCGGAGCCGAACAGCACCCCGGTGCGGTGGGCGTGCCAGTACAGCGGCTTGATGCCCAGGTGGTCGCGGACCAGCAGCAGTTCGTCGCGGCGGGTGTCCCACAGCGCGTACGCGAAGATGCCGTTGAACCGGCGGGGGGCCTTCTCACCCCACTGCAGGTGGGCCCGGAGCACGACCTCGGTGTCCGACGCGGTACGGAACGTGTGGCCCAGGCCGCGCAACTCCTCGCGCAGCTCGCGGTAGTTGTACAGCTCGCCGTTGTAGCTGAGCACGGCGCGCGGCAGGGGCAGGTCCCGCAGCGGCTGCGTGCCGCCGTCGAGGTCGATCACCGAGAGCCTGCGGTGCCCGAGGGCGGCGTTGCGGGAGAGCCAGACGCCGTCGGCGTCCGGGCCGCGGCAGGCCAGGGTCCCGGTCATGGCGCGCACGGTCTCCTCCCGGGTGCGCAGGTCGGTCTCCCAGTCGACCCAGCCGGTGATGCCGCACATCACGCCTCCCGCGGGGTGGTGGGGAGGGGCGTGGTGCCGGCCGGGGCGTCGGCCTCCCAGCGGCAGCCGTGCCCGGTGGGCCCGCTGCGCAGCCGGTGCGAGGGGCGGTAGCCCTTGGCGCGGATGTTCGCGGACAGCGCCTCCGTGCAGTAGGTGCACGGCGAGGCCAGGGTGATGCGCACCCCGCTGCGGCGCGCCTTCTCGCGGTAGTCCCAGATCGCGCAGTGGGTGATGGTCAGCGCGGCGTGCTCCGGGCCCGCGGGCTCGTCGGAGTCGAACTCGTAGTCCGATCCGTAGAGTTCGGCCTGCCGGGCGATGCGGTGGATCGGGTCGGCGGCGCCCCGCCCGTGGTCGGGCTCGACCGTGCGGTACACCTCGGCGTTGGCGCCGGCCCAGCCGGCGAGCACCTCCTCGCCGTAGCGGGCGACGAGGAAGCGCTCCATCAGCGCCTGGCCGCGGAAGAACACCCGCTGCCAGGCGGTCGAGTCGGTGTCCTGCGGGTCGGGCAGGTCGGCGAAGAGCTCGGCCTGCAGCGCGAACCAGTCGGTCAGGTGCAGATGGTCGCCCTTCGCGACCAGGAACGAGGTCAGTCCGGCCTCGGCCTCGTGCAGCCGCTGGCGCCACAGCGCCGAGCGCTCGTCCTGGGGCATCGACCGGTACGCGCGGCGGTACGGGGCCGGGTAGGGGAGGTCGTAGGGGGCGCCGGCCGGCGGGAGCGCCGCGCCGTCCCCGGAGCGCGGCTCCCCCAGCACCGCGGTGCGCGGTCCCGGGACGGTCCCGGCGCCCGCGACGCGTGGAGGGGGCTCCTGGGGTCCGGTCCGTGCGATGGCTGCCTCGGGCACATCGCTCATCAGGGTCTCCTTCTACAGGTTCGCAACGGGGACGGGTGGTGCGGGACCGCCGGCCCCGGGGCTGTGCGACCGCCGGCCGGGGGTGTCGGCCGCGGCGCTCTCGGTCGTCGGCAACGCTACGGAGCGGCACCTCGTGGCCAGAAGCCCCGAACGGAGCGGGCCGGGGCGACCTACGGAGCCCGCGGCTGCTCCTAAGGTCGCCCCGCCTCCGGCCGGAACAGGTACAACGTCTTGCCGCTGCCCAGCCCAGGCCGCAAGTCAACGGAGA
>NZ_JBEYJD010000033.1:0-117715 GCF_040636125.1 Streptomyces sp. NPDC006733
AACGCTCATGGAGGCCCCTCATGAGCACCCTGCGCGAGATCCTCGCCTCCGGAACCCGGTCCTTCTCCTTCGAGTTCTTCCCGCCCAAGACCGACGCGGGCGAACGCTCCCTGTGGGACACCATCCGGCGGGTCGAGGCCGTCGGGCCTACGTTCGTCTCGGTCACGTACGGCGCGGGCGGCTCGTCGCGCACCCGCACCATCGCGGTCACCCAGCGGATCGCCGCGCAGACGAGTCTGCGGCCGGTGGCCCACCTGACCGCGGTCGGGCACTCGATCGGTGAGCTGCGGCGCATCATCGGGCAGTACGCCGACGCCGGCGTCCGGGACGTCCTCGTCCTGCGCGGTGACCCGCCGGGGGACCCGCGCGGGGCCTGGGTGCCGCATCCGGACGGGTTGAACCACGCCCGGGAGCTGGTCGCGCTGGTCAAGGGGGCGGGGAACTTCAGCATCGGGGTGGCGGCCTTCCCCGAGCGGCACCCGCGCTCACCCGACTGGGAGACCGACGTCCGGCACTTCGTCGCCAAGTGCCGGGCCGGGGCCGACTACGCCATCACCCAGATGTTCTTCCGGGCCGAGGACTACTTCAGGCTCCGGGACCGGGTGGCGGCCGCCGGGTGCGACATCCCGATCATCCCGGAGATCATGCCCGCCACCGACGTCCGGCAGATCCGGCGCTTCGCCGAACTGAGCAACGCGACCTTCCCCGCCGACCTGGCCGCGCAGTTGGCGGCGGTCGAGCACGACCCGGACGTCGCCCACCGCATCGGGGTGGACCACGCGACGCGCCTGGCGCAGAGCCTGCTCGACGCCGGCGCGCCGGGACTCCACTACATCACTCTGAATCGGTCCACGGCCGCCTTGGAGATCCACCGGAACATTAGGAGCGCAGATGCCGTCCCTCACCGCCGCTGACTTCAAGGTCGCGGACCTCTCCCTCGCCGCGTACGGCCGAAAGGAGATCACGCTCGCCGAGCACGAGATGCCCGGCCTGATGTCGATCCGCGCCGAGTACGCCGAGGCGCAGCCGCTGGCCGGCGCGCGGATCACCGGCTCGCTGCACATGACGATCCAGACCGCCGTGCTCATCGAGACCCTGGTCGCGCTGGGCGCGGACGTCCGCTGGGCGTCGTGCAACATCTTCTCCACGCAGGACCACGCCGCCGCCGCCATCGCGGTCGGACCCGACGGCACCCCCGAGGACCCGCAGGGCACCCCCGTCTTCGCCTGGAAGGGCGAGACGCTGGCCGAGTACTGGTGGTGCACGGAGCAGGCGCTGACCTGGCCGAACACGCCCACCGGCGGCCCGAACATGATTCTGGACGACGGCGGTGACGCCACGCTGCTCGTGCACAAGGGTGTCGAGTTCGAGAAGGCCGGCGCGGTCCCGGAGACGGCCGCCGGGGACAGCGAGGAGTACGGGTACATCCTGCAGCTCCTCCGGCGCACCCTCGGGGAGAACCCGCGGAAGTGGACTCAGGTCGCCTCGGAGATCCGCGGCGTCACGGAGGAGACCACGACCGGTGTGCACCGGCTCTACGAGATGCACCAGGCCGGGGCGCTGCTCTTCCCGGCCATCAACGTCAACGACGCGGTCACCAAGTCGAAGTTCGACAACAAGTACGGCTGCCGCCACTCCCTGATCGACGGCATCAACCGCGCCACGGACGTGCTGATCGGCGGCAAGGTCGCCGTCGTGCTCGGCTACGGCGATGTCGGCAAGGGGTGTGCGGAGTCGCTGCGCGGGCAGGGCGCCCGGGTGATCGTCACCGAGATCGACCCGATCTGCGCGCTGCAGGCGGCGATGGACGGGTACCAGGTCACGACCCTGGAGGAGGTCGTCGCCGAGGGCGACATCTTCATCACGACCACCGGGAACAAGGACATCATCCTGTCCCAGGACATGGCGAGGATGAAGCACCAGGCGATCGTCGGCAACATCGGCCACTTCGACAACGAGATCGACATCGCCGGCCTGGCGAACATCCCCGGCATCGTCAAGGACGAGGTCAAGCCGCAGGTCCACACCTGGACGTTCCCCGACGGCAAGGTCCTCATCATGCTCTCCGAGGGCCGTCTGCTGAACCTGGGCAACGCCACCGGTCACCCCTCGTTCGTGATGTCCAACTCCTTCGCGGACCAGACGCTGGCCCAGATCGAGCTGTTCACCAAGCCGAGCGAGTACCCCACCGGCGTCTACGTCCTTCCGAAGCACCTGGACGAGAAGGTCGCGCGCCTGCACCTCGACGCCCTCGGCGTCAAGCTCACCACGCTCCGCCCGGAGCAGGCCGCCTACATCGGCGTCCCCGTCGAGGGCCCGTACAAGGCGGACCACTATCGCTACTGATCCATCGGCACAGTCCGGCGAACCGACAAGGAAACCATGAGCATCTTCGAGCTGGAACGACAGATCACCGGTGCTCCACCGGTCACCATGCCGCCCTCGTCACCGAACCCGGACCCGGCCCCCGTCGTCCGCCCCGCCGTGCCCGCGGACATGCTCGGCAGGATCGCCGAACTGGAGAGCCGCAAGGCGCAGGCCGAGGCGGGACCGAGTGAGCAGGCCACCCGCAACCAGCACGACCGCGGGAAGCTCACCGCCCGCGAGCGGTTGGAACTACTCTTCGACGAGGGCACGTTCAACGAGGTCGAGCCCTTCCGCAGGCACCGGGCGACCGGCTTCGGCCTGGAGGCGCGCCGGCCCTACACCGACGGTGTGGTGACGGGCTGGGGCAAGGTGCACGGCCGCACCGTCTTCGCCTACGCGCACGACTTCCGGATCTTCGGCGGTGCGCTCGGCGAGGCCCACGCCGAGAAGATCCACAAGCTGATGGACCTCGCCGAGTCGTCGGGCGCCCCGCTGGTCAGCCTCAACGACGGCGCGGGCGCCCGGATCCAGGAGGGCGTCACCGCGCTGGCCGGCTATGGCGGGATCTTCTCCCGCAACACCCGTGCCTCCGGGGTGATCCCGCAGATCAGCGTGATGCTGGGGCCGTGCGCCGGCGGCGCGGCGTACTCCCCGGCACTCACCGACTTCGTGTTCATGGTGCGCGGGACCTCGCAGATGTTCATCACCGGCCCGGACGTGGTGCACGCGGTCACCGGGGAGCACGTGACCCAGGAGGTGCTCGGCGGGGCCGACACCCACGCCTCGACCTCGGGCGTCGCGGCGTTCGCCTACGACAACGAGGACGAGTGCCTGGAGGAGGTCAGGTTCCTGCTCTCGCTGCTGCCTGCCAACAACCGCGAGCTGCCGCCGGTCTGGCCCTGCGACGACCCGGTGGACCGGCCCAACGACGCGCTGGTGGACCTCGTTCCGGCGGATCCGACCCAGGCGTACGACATGCGGGCCGTCATCGAGGAGATCGTCGACGAGGGCGACCTGTTCGAGGTGCACGAGCGCTGGGCGACCAACGTGGTGTGCGCGCTGGCCCGGATCGGCGGCAACGTCGTCGGGATCGTCGCCAACCAGCCGGCCTCGATGGCCGGGGTGCTCGACATCCACGCCTCGGAGAAGGCGGCCAGGTTCGTGCAGACCTGCGACGCGTTCAACATCCCGCTCGTCACCCTGGTCGACGTGCCGGGCTTCCTGCCGGGCAAGGACCAGGAGCACGGCGGCATCATCCGGCACGGTGCGAAGCTGCTGTACGCGTACTGCAACGCCACCGTGCCGCGCATCCAGCTGATCGTGCGCAAGGCGTACGGCGGCGCGTACATCGTCATGGACTCGCGGTCCATCGGCGCCGACCTCTCCTACGCCTGGCCGGTCAACGAGATCGCGGTGATGGGGGCGGAGGGCGCCGCGAACGTGGTGTTCCGCCGGCAGATCGCGGCGTCGCCGGACCCCGAGGCCACCCGGCGCGAAATGGTCGAGGAGTACCGTGAGGAACTGATGCACCCCTACTACGCGGCGGAGCGCGGACTGGTCGACGACATCATCGACCCGCGCTGGACCCGCCGCACCCTGGCCCGCTCGCTGGAGATGCTGCGCTCCAAGCAGCAGGTCCTGCCGGCCCGCAAGCACGGGAACCCGCCGGTATGAGCGCGGGGTGGGCGGTCGAGCGCGGCGATGTCGGCCAGGAGGAACTGGCGGCCCTGGCCGTGGTCCTGGCGAGCCTGTCGACCCGGGCCCGGGTGCCCGAGCCGACGGCCGGTCCCTTCCGCGCCGAGTGGCGGCAGGGGTACGGATACCAGTGCGCGGGCTCGTGGCGCGCGCCATCGGGAGGGTGGCAAGGATGACGACGGTGCCGTGGGACACGGCCTTCGACGAGGTGCTCAGGACGAGCCTGCCCCTGCTGAAGAGCGGGGAGGAGCTGCTGCCCGGCACGCCGCTGAGCGAGTACGGCCTCGACTCGATGGGGATGATGCAGCTCATCGCCCGGTTGGAGGCCTCGCACGGGGTGAGCTTTCCGCCCGGCACGATGCCCTCCGGCGCGTTCGCCAACCCCGGGGTGCTCTGGGGGATGGTGCAGGCCGCGCAGCAGGCGGGGGAGTGGCAGGGCGACGGCGCCGTCCGCCGCAGGCCCGTCCGCGGCCGCCGGCGCAGCGGCCTGGCCGGCTGGTCCGAGCACGGCTCCCAGGAGACGGCGGTCGGCGCGTCCTGGCAGCTCTGAGACCTGGACGACCCGCCCGCGAAGCGCGCCCCGCCGGTGACACGGACCCGGCGGGGCGTACGCGTGCCGGCCCCGGCCGCGCTCACGCGTCGAGTTCGGCGCGCACCCCTTCCAAAACCGCGTGCAGGGCGCGGGCGTTGACCTCGGGGGCGATCATCGGCACCGGGCGGCCGTCGAGCAGCGCGTCGCTGTCGGCGACCATCGAGGCGGTGTCGCCGCAGCCCTCCTCGATCCAGCGCTCCATCCGCCGGCGCACGGCGACCCGCAGCCCGTCGCCGACGCCGCTCCAGTCGAACATCGGCAGCTCCGCGGTGAGCACCGGCATGCGCAGCGCCCGCGGGACGTACAGTCCGGCCGCCTCGCTGCCGTGGACGTCGATGTCGGACGCCTTGAAGTAGGCGTAGGTGCGCGGGCCGAGGTGGTGCGTCCACTCCACCTCGTCCAGCGGGACGTCGGGGAACGCGGTGGGCGGGGCGGCGGCGAGCAGCCGCTCGGCCTCGGGCCACCGGCGGTTGCCGTACAGGTAGGGGATCCGGGAGAAGGCGTCGTTGTGGACGAGGATCAGTGCCGCGGGGTCGGCCAGCTGCACCAGCCGGCGGAAGTCCGCGGCATGGCACTGGGTGAGCGTGGTGGGGTCGGCGCTGTGCGCGAACTCGGTCTGCTCGTCGAGCGGCTGCAGGTAGCCCGTGCGCAGGAACTCGCGGACGTCGCAGGGCAGCGGGAAGTGCCGGTCGGTGGGCGGCGGGTCCACCGGCCAGATCACCGCGACCCGCCCGCAGCCGTCGGCGAGCTTCTCCAGCGGCCGGTGCAGGGCGTAGCCCAGCGGTTCGTTGGCGTGCGGCATCAGCGCCAGGGCGATCGCGGGGTCGCCGGAGCCGAACCACTCGACGGTCATCGCCGGGTGGCTCGGCCAGGCGTACGCGGCGTCGTCCAGCGGCAGCCGGTAGCGGGGCCGGGGGATCCATTCCATGGGGGCGCTCACCAGATGCTGTAGCCGCCGTCCACGACGAGCACGTGGCCGGTGACGTGGTCGGACATGGCGGAGGCGAGGAAGAGCAGCGGCCCGTTGAGCGCGTCGACGGGGCCGACCCTGCCGTCCGGCATGAAGCGCTCCTGGAAGCGCCGGCCGGCCGCGGAGGCGAAGTAGGCGGCGTTCTTGGGGCCTTCGAGGTAGCCGGGGGCGAGGACGTTGATCTGCACCCCGGCGGCCGCGTACTCGAGCGCCGCGCTGCGGGTGAAGCCGATCAGGGCGGCCTTGGCGGCCGCGTAGGCCGGGACGGTGGGGACCGGGTGCAGGGCCAGCACCGACGAGACGTTGATGATCTTCCCGCGGCCGCGGGCGGCCATCCGGGGTGCGAAGCGGCGGCACAGCCCCGCGGCGGTCTTGAGGTTGATGTCGAGCATCCGGTCGATCAGCGCCTCGTCGGTGTCGGCGAGCGGCCGGGCGTCGCCCGCGCCGACGTTGTTGACCAGCACGTCGGCGGCGCAGCAGTCGGCGACCGCGTCCTGGACGTCCGGGTCGCACAGGTCGCCGCACAGGTGGTCGGCGAGGATGCCCTCCTTGCGCATCTCGCGCAGCGGTCCGTCGTTGCGGTCGACGCCGACGACCGCGGCGCCCGCGGCGGTGAAGGCGGCGGCCGCCTCGCGGCCCACCGCCCCGGCGGCGCCGGTGAGCACCACCCGGCGGCCGTCCAGCGACCACGGGCCGGGGCCGGTCATACGGCGCCCTCCTTCTCCCCGGCCGGTGCGGCGGCCCGCCACCGCCGGGCGGCCCCGGACCGGATCAGCAGCGCCGCCCCGGCGCAGGCGAAGAGCAGCGCGCAGACCAGCGCCAGCCCGTCCGGGCCGAGCCGGGCGACCAGGATGCCGAGGAACGGCGCCAGTACGGCGAAGCCCAGGCTCGACGCGGTGGTGACCACGCTCATCGCGGTGGCGTCGCCGCGGTCCGCGAGGTCCCGCAGCACCAGGGCCCGGTAGGAGGGCAGCAGCCGCCCCTGGGCGCACTGCACGAGCAGGATCGCGGCCAGGACCAGGGCGACGGACGACGAGGCGAGGGCGGCGGACGCGGCGACGGCGGCGAGCACCACCGTGCCGGTGCCGAGGCCGCCGGGCGCCAGGTGCAGCAGCAGCGCGGCCCCCAGCGCCACGGCGGCGGCGACCAGGCCGACCAGCCGTTCGTCGATGCCGGCCCCCACCACGTACACGGGCATCAGGTAGAGCAGGATCGAGAAGGCCGTTCCCGTCAGCACCATCGCCGTCAGGTCCCAGCGCAGCCCGGCCGCCTCCCGCACGGCGCGCACGACCCCGGCCAACTGGGCGGCCGGTCGCGGGCGGTCGCCGTCCGGGGCCGCGCCGCGCACGTCGGGGACGGTCAGCACCAGGCCGACCGTCAGGCACAGCACGACGCCGCTCGCCACGAAGGTGGCCCGCAGGGAGATCAGCGAGAACGCGCTGGCGGCGGCGAAGACCACCGCGTTCCAGCCCAGCGCCCCGGCCTGGAACAGCCGCTCCCCGGCCTCGAACTCCGCGTCGCGTCCGCCGCGGCGCAGCAGGGCGCCGGCCAGCCCCGCGTCGCTGCCCTGGGTGAGCGCGGTGGCCGCCGCGAACAGCGGCTGTACCAGCCAGAAGACCAGCGCGTGCGGCCACCATCCCAGCAGCAGCGCGGCGGCGCCCTCCAGGCCCGCCCCGATGGCCAGCGCCTGGCGGGGGCCGATCCGGTCGGCGAGCAGTCCCGCGGGCAGGTCCACCAGCACGATCAGCAGCGCGAAGACCGCCTCGATGACGAGCAGGGTGCCCAGCGACACCCCGACCTCGCGGGCGTACAGCACGATGTAGGGGAGGAAGAAGTAGCTGCGCAGCAGCAGCCGCGCGCCCAGCAGGCGCCCGTACGCGGCGGGCCAGGGGCGGTTCACCGGCGCGCTCCGGACGGGCTCAGCGCCTCCCAGCTGCCGGGCTCCTTCTCCTCGAGCCAGATCAGCTCCCGGTAGACGCCCTTGTAGTACGAGCAGTGCTCGGACTCCCGGTCGAGCCGTTTGAAGTGCGTGTAGCTCTTGTGGACGCAGCCGCCGTGGCACAGCTGCTTCCAGGTGCACTTCGCGCACTCGTCGATCTCCTCGACGTGCCGGTCGCGCAGCTGCGCCACCACGGGGCTGGTGTCGAGGACGTCGCGGATGGTCTGCGTGCGCAGGTTGCCGATGACGAACTCCGGCTTGCCGACCATCTCCTCGCACGGGTACAGGTCGCCGTTGGTGTCGACGGTGATCATGTTGACGCCGGCGCCGCACGGGTTGCGCATGCACATGTACTCGCGCTTGAAGGAGCGCAGTGAACCCAGCTCGCCCGCGGTGAGGTTGGCCAGCGGGACGGTGGGCGCGCCGGACCGTCCGAGGCGGGCCACGTGCCGGACGACGCCGAGGTACGCGGCCAGGTACCGGTCGCCGGTGAGCCACTGCTCCAGCCCGGCCTTCCCGGTGGTGAACACCGGCAGGAAGCGGACGCTCGCGACGTCCAGCGCGGCCATCGAGTCGTACATCTCGACGATGCGGTCCGCGGTGCCCGCGTGCACGACGCAGACCGCGTGCACCGCGACCCCCAGCTCCTGCAGCCGGCGGATGCCGCGCACGACGCCCCGGTGGGAGCCCTTGCCCGCGTGGTCCACCCGGAACTCGTCGTGGGTGCCGGGGGTGCCGTCCAGCGAGACGCGGACCGAGAAGTCGTTGTCGGCGAGGAACCGGCAGACCTTGGGGGACAGGTGGTAGGCGTTGGTCTGGATGGAGAAGCGGACCTTCTTGCCCGCCGCCGCGTACACCCGCCGGGCGTGGGCGGTGACCTCGCGGATGGCCGGCATGGCCATGGTGGGCTCGCCGCCGTGGAACTCGAAACTGGTGAACCGTGTGGGCATGTCGACCAGTTCGTCGACGGCCTTGCACATCACCTCGGCGGAGAGCTGCTCGCGGGGGATGCCCTCCTCGATGGTGTAGCAGTAGGTGCACGCCAGGTTGCACCAGTTGTGCACGTGGAAGATGCCCAGGACCGGATAGCTGTTGTGGGCGGCCTTGGGCGAGATCAGTTCCAGCCCGGGGGCGGGGCGGGCGGCGGAGGTGCCGCGCACCCGCCGGTCCACCTCCAGCAGGCCCCGGTCGAACAGCTCGCGGACGGTGTCCTGGGAGACGCGGGCGATCGGGTCGCCCAGTGCGTGCAGGTCGCCGAGGGAGGCGGGGCCGTGCGCGTCGAGGTGCGCGAGCAGGGCCAGCGTGCCGGCGTCCTCGGTGACCGTCCAGCCGCCGGTGCCGGGCGCGACCACCAGGGTCCTGCCCGTGGCGGCGCCGTCGCCGGCTTCGAACTCCAGGCGGTCACCGGCCCCGATCCGGGTGTCCGGCGCCAGGTCGATCGGCATGTGGCGGCCTTCCCTTCGCTGCCGTCCCGCTCGTGTCGTGTCCGCGTGGTGCGGCGCCGCGGGGTTCCGGCGATCCGCCGGAGGACCTGCGGCGCGGGCGTGCCCGCTCATGGCGGACGGGCACGCCCCCGTCGTGCCGATCGCTCAGGTGGCCACCCAGGAGGGCTCCACCGACTCCTCGCTCTGCTCCGACTCCTCCAGCTCTTCCGGGCTGCTGGAGGGGGACGACATCTTCTTCTCCGACATGAGATTCACCTCCTCCTCGCACCGTGGGACGGGCAGGTGCGGGGAAGGTGCCCAAGGGTGCTCGAACCCAGGTCGGGGAGTGCTGGACGCGCAGGTCGCTCACGGCAGCGGCTGGGGCGGCGGGGGGCCGGTGTAGTGGCCGCTGGGACGCAGCCGCAACGGGCGCTCCTGGTACTCCTCCAGCGCGTGGGCGATCCAGCCGGCGGTGCGGGCGACCGCGAAGACCGTCTCGCCGGCCTCGGCGGGCATCCCGGCGGAGACCGACAGCACGGCGAGCGCGAGGTCGACGTTGGCGTGCAGCGGCGTGTACCGGGCGGTCGTCTCCACCACCTCGCGGGCCGCGGCGAGGGCGGGGGCCGCCCGGGGCAGCTCGTCGAGGAGTCCGAACAGCATCCGGGCGCGGGGGTCCTCGCCCGGGTACAGCCGGTGGCCGAGGCCCGGGATCCGCCGTCCGTCGCGCAGGTGGTCGGCGACGACCGCCGCCGCGCTGCCGCGCTCCAGCACCTCCGTCAGCAACCGGTGCGCCAGGCCGCTGGCCGCGCCGTGCAGCGGCCCGTCGACCGCGCCGAGGCCGGCGGAGACCACGGCGTACGGATGGGCGCGCGCGGAGGCCGCGACCCGGACGGCCAGGGTGGAGGCGGCCAGGTCGTGGTCGATGAGCAGGGTGAGCGCGGTGTCCAGGGCGCGGACCGAGGCCCCGTCCGCGGGGTGCCGGGTGAGCCGGGGCCAGAGCCGCGCGGCGAGCGCGGCCCGCGGCTCCTCCGGCGCGTCGGGCTCCTGCGGGGGCAGGGCGCCGACCAGCGTGGCGATCAGGGCGGGGGCGGCGGCGAGCACCGTGGGCGCCGACAGGTCGAACCGCAGCGGGTCGGTGACGGCCGCGGCGATCACCGCCGCCCTGAGCCGGTCCACCAGCCCGCTGTGGGCGGGCAGCGCCTCGACGGCCCGGCGGGCGGCGGCGAGGCTCTCGCGCGGCGCGGTGAACCGGTTGCCCGGCGTGAGCTCGCCGGTCCACAGCCAGGCGGCGGCCTCCTCGTAGCCGTACCGGGCGGCGAGGGCGCAGGCGTCGACGCCCCGGTAGTAGTAGTGGTCGGCCCCGATGAGGGTGATGCCGGTCCTGGCGGTCGGCATTCCGTCCCAGGGCCCGTCGGCACCGGGCGGGCCGGCGGACCGGTCGGGCGCCGTACCGTCGCCGGCCGCCCGGCCGCGGCCGGAGCGGCGGGCCAGTGCGTCCACCTCGTCGGGATCGAAGGTGCTGCCGCGTCCGCCGGGCGCCCGCCGGCTGGTGAGCAGCCCGCGGCTGACGTACGCGTAGACCGTCTCGGACTTCACCCCGAGCCGGTCGGCGGTCTCCCGGGTGCTGAGGCGCTTCGCGCTGCCGCTGGTTCCGCCCGCCACGTCGTCCGTCATGGGCCCCACCGTATCCATATTGATTCAATCAATGTTGACAAGCATTGAATCAATCATCGACAGTCGAATCAACATCCAGGGAGGAACCGCATGCCCACCACCGAGCGCAACGCCCCGATCGACGTACCCCGCGGACTGGCGGGAGTGGTCGTCGCCGACACCGCCCTCGGCGACGTCCGCGGGCGCGAGGGCTTCTACCACTACCGCCAGTACTCGGCCGTGGAGCTGGCCGGCAGCCGCACCTTCGAGGACGTCTGGCACCTGATGTTCCACGGCACGCTGCCCGACGCGGCGGAGCGCGCCGCCTTCACCGCGCGGACCGCGGCGCTGCGCGCGCTGCCCGACGAGGTGCGTGACGCGCTGCCCGCCATCGCCCGCTCCTGCGCGCTCGCCGGCCCCCTCGCCGGGCTGCGCACCGCCCTGTCGCTGGCCGGCGCGTCGGCCGGCTTCCGGCCGCTGTACGACATCGACGCCGACCGCCGCCGCGCGGACGCGCTGGCGGCGAGCGCCGTCGTGCCGACGCTGCTGACCGCGCTGCACCGGCTGGGCCAGGGGCTGGCCCCCGTCGAGCCGCGCGCGGACCTGCCGTACGCGGCCAACTACCTGTACATGCTGACCGGCCGGGAGCCGGAGCCCGCCCGCGCCCGCGCGATCGAGCGGTATCTGATCTCCACCATCGACCACGGGTTCAACGCGTCCACCTTCACCGCCCGGGTCATCACCTCTACCGGCGCCGACCTGGCCGCCTGCCTCGTCGGTGCGATCGGCGCGCTCTCCGGGCCGCTGCACGGCGGCGCGCCCAGCCGCGCGCTGGACACCCTGGACGCCATCGGCACCCCCGAGCGCATCGACCCGTGGATCCGCGAACGGGTCCTGGCGGGCGACCGGATCATGGGCTTCGGGCACCCGGTCTACCGCACGGAGGACCCGCGCTCGCGGATGCTCAAGGAGATCGCCCGGGACTTCGGCGGGCCGCTGGTGGACTTCGCCGTCCAGGTCGAGGAGCGCGTCGAGGCGATCCTCGCCGAGCTGAAGCCGGGGCGGGAGCTGCACACCAACGTCGAGTTCTACGCCGGGGTGGTCATGGAGCTGTGCGGGCTGCCGCGCGAGATGTTCACCCCGACGTTCGCCTCGGCGCGGGTCGTCGGCTGGTGCGCCAACGTCCTGGAGCAGGCCGAGGACAGCAAGATCATCCGTCCGGCGGCCCGCTACGTCGGGCCCCCGCCGCCGCAGCCGGTCCCGGTGGTCTGACCGGGCGGCCCCGCGCGCAACGCAGATCACATACCGACTGGTCGGTCACCTATTCCCCCGGCGCCCCGCACGCTCTACGGTGAAAGCTGCGGGGCGACGGGCCGACCGGTCCGGGTCGGCCCGGGCACGACCCGGCACGACGAGGAACAGCGGAAGGAGTCGCGTTGCGCGCGATCCAGATCACGGAGTTCGGCGGACCCGAGGTACTGCGGCAGGTGGACCTGCCCGACCCCGAGGCGCAGCCGGGGGAGGTGCTCGTGCGCGTGTCGTCCGCGGGCGTCAACTTCGCCGACACCCACACCGTCGAGGACAGCTACCTCTCGCGCTCCACGCTGCCGCTGGTGCCCGGTGCCGAGGTCGTCGGCCGCACGGCGGACGGCCGCCGCGTCGTCGCCCTCGCCGACAACGGCGGCTACGCGGAGGTCGCGGCCGTCCGCGAGTTCCTCACGCACGACGTGCCCGAGGGCGTCAGCGACGGCCAGGCCCTCGCCCTCATCGTCCAGGGCCTGACGGCCTGGCACCTGCTGCGCACCTCCGCGCGGATCGCCGCGGGCGAGAGCGTCGTGGTGCACGCGGCCGCGGGCGGCACCGGATCGCTGGCCGTGCAGCTCGCCAAGTCCTTCGGCGCGGGCCGGGTCATCGCCACCGCCTCCACCAAGGACAAGCGGGACCTCGCGCTGGAACTGGGCGCCGACGTCGCGGTCGACGCCGGCGCCGAGGGGATGAAGGACCGGCTCGTCGAGGCCAACGGCGGCAAGAAGGTCGACATCGTGCTGGAGATGACCGGCGGCCCGGTCTTCGACGCCTCGCTCGCCGCCCTCGCACCCTTCGGCCGGCTGGTGACGTACGGCATGGCCTCCCGCGTCCCGCCGACCCCGGTGCAGGCGGCCCAGCTGATGGGCCGCTCCCGCGCGGTCGTCGGCTTCTGGCTGATGCACTGCCTCGGCCGTCCGGGCATGTACCGCGAGCCGATGGCGGAGCTGCTGGCGATGACGGCCGACGGCCGTCTCAAGCCGCAGGTCGGCGGCGTGTACCCGCTCGCCGAGGCCGCCCGCGCCCACGAGGACATCCGCGCCCGCCGCACGCACGGCAAGCTGGTCCTGGACATGACGCGCTGATTCGCCTGCGGCGGGCAGGAGTTCGTTCGATCTAGGCTGGACGCGATCCCCGAGCGAGCCGGAGGCAGTGGCGTGACGGCGTACGACGAGAACGACGTGCAGATCAGCCCGACGAAGTGGGTGGCCAAGCAGGCGCGGACCTACGAGGAGTCGGGCGGGACCAAGGGCCTGACGATGCAGGGCTCGCCCTGCCTGCTCCTGGACTACCTGGGGCGGCGCAGCGGCGCCTGGCACCGGACGGTGCTGATCTACGGGCGCGACGGCGACGACTACCTGGTCGTCGCCTCGAAGGGCGGCGACGACAACCACCCGCTGTGGTACCTGAGCCTGCGGGACCACCCCGAGGTCCACGTCCGCGTGGGCCCCGAGCGGTTCACCGCCACCGCCGAGACCCTCTCACCCGACGAGAAGGCCCGCGTCTGGCCGCACCTGGTCGACGTCTACGCCCCGTACGCGGACTACCAGGCGAAGACCGAGCGGGACATTCCCGTGGTGCGGCTGCGCCGCGCCTGACGCGCCGCTGATGTGCCGTCAGCCGGGGAAGGCGTAGACGGTGGTGGCCTGGGCCACCACCTCCCCGCCGTCCCCGGCGGTCATCGTGATGTCGACGAAGGCCAGCCTGCGGCCGAGTTTCGTCACCCGGGCGGTGATCAGGACGTCCGCGTCCTGCACCGCCCGCTGGAACGTCGTCGACTGCTGCACCGTCGTCATCGGGCCGTAGCCGCCGCGCGCGGCCGACACCGCGATCGCGGTCGCCGTGTCGGCGGCGGCCATCAGCGCCTGCCCCGACATCGCCCCGCCCTCGCGGGCCAGCCGGCCCGACCACGGCAGCCGCAGCACCGCGTGGCGCTCGCCGGTCTCCGCCACCGCCAGTTCCAGGTCCCGCACCCAGGGCGCGAAGTTGTCGGCCAGGATCTTCTCCGCGTCCGCGGTGGTCAGCGTCATCACGCCATTGTGGCGTCGCTCCGGCGTCCGCCACCAGGGCACGGCGTACGGTCGGGTCGCATGAGCCTTCGGAGCCCCGACGCGGTCTTCCTCCCGCGGACGTACGCCGCGGGCGTCCCGTACGAGCTGTTCCGCGAGCTGCGGGCCACCCGCCCGGTGTGCTGGATCCAGGAGCCGGCCGTGGGTCCGTGGCCCGCTGGGCCCGGCTACTGGGCGGTCTTCCGGCACGCGGACGTCTCCCACGTGCTGCGCACGCCCGAGGTGTTCTCCTCCCACCTCGGCGCCACCCAGATCCGCGACCCGGACACCGGGGAGGACCTGGAGTTCGTGCGGGCGATGATGCTGAACCAGGACCCGCCGGACCACTCCCGGCTGCGCCGCATCGTGGCCGCGGCGTTCACGCCGCGCGCGGTGCGTGAGCTGGAGGGCGTCATCGAGGAACGCGCCCGGACGCTGGTGGCGGCGGTCGCGCCGGACGGTGCCGCGGACCTCGTGGAGCTCGCCGCCGACCTGCCGGTGCTGACCCTCGCCCATCTGCTGGGCGTGCCGGAGCAGGACCGGCGGCTGCTGTTCGACTGGTCGAGCCGGGTGATCGGCTACCAGGACGCCGAGTACGCGCGCTCGCACACTGCGGACGACTCCGGGCTCAGCGCCATCGGCCGTGCCGCGCTCGCGCACCGGCCGCCCGCCGCGGCGGTCCGCCCCGACGGGCGCCCGCTGAACCCGCGCTCCCGCGCGGCGCTGGCCGACATGTTCGCCTACGCGCACGCGCTCGCCGAGCGGCCCGTGCCCGGCAGCGTGATGGCGCGGATGCGGGCGGGCGGCCTCGGCCGCGCCGAGTTCGAGAACATGTTCTTCCTCTTCGCCGTGGCGGGGAACGAGACGCTGCGCAACGGGATCCCCGGCGGCCTGCACACCCTGCTGAGCCACCCGGACCAGCACCGGCTGCTGCTCCAGCGGCCGGAGTTGACGGATCGGGCCGTCGAGGAGATGCTCCGCCACTGGCCGCCGGTGATGGACTTCCGGCGCACCGCCACCCGCGACACCGAGCTGGCCGGGGTCAGGATCCGCGCGGGGCAGAAGGTCGTGGTCTACCACGCCTCGGCCAACCGGGACCCGGCGGTCTTCCCCGACCCGGACCGCTTCGACATCACCCGCGACCCGGGCGACCACCTCAGCTTCGGCTCCGGACCGCACTTCTGCCTGGGCTCGCACCTCGCCCGCACGCAGATGCGCGCGATGGTGCGGCAGGTGCTGACCCGGCTGCCGGGGCTGGAGCCGGACGGCGAGCCGGTGCGGCTGGTGTCCAACTTCCAGAACGGCCTCAAGCACCTGCCGGTCCGCTGGCGGTAGCCGCCCGGGTCAGGAGCAGGTGCGTACCGCGTGCCAGCCGACGAAGGTGTGCCGCAGGACGATGTCGAACCGGCAGGCCGCGGTGCCGTCGCCGTTCAGCTGCACCGTCGTGTCATGGGTGTTGGCGTACCAGTCGCCCGTGACGTCGAAGATGCCCCGGTAGCCGAACTCCGCGTGGGCGGTGACGCTCGCCGCGGCCTCGGTCGTGCCCACCGTCCTGACGGACCAGCCGGCGTCCCAGGGCTCGCGGTTGTTGTGGGTGCTCACCCCGGTCACGGCATGGGCGACCCGGCCGTCGACGGTGTCCCAGGTGGTCGTCGTGTAGAGGGCCGTCATCAGGATGTTGCAGCAGTCGTACATCTCCGACGAGCTGCGCACCTGGTGCGCGGCGGTGCCGGTCGCGGCGGTGCGGGCCGCGGAGCCGGCCGGGGCGGGGAGCAGGCGCACGGCGCCCAGGTGCGGGACGCAGTCGGCCCCGACGCTGACGTCCTGCCGCGCGGTCGTCCCGGCGGGCGGTACCGGCAGCGAACCGGAGAGCCGGACATCGGTGCAGGCGGTGTCCGGGCGGCCGGATCCGGCCGCCGCGGCCGGGCCGGAGGGCGACGCGGTGGCCGTGCCGGCCGCCACGGTCAGCATGGTCATCGCGGCCGCCGCCGCGAGCAGGATCCTGGTGCGCATGGTGGCTTCTCCTCCGTCGGGTCGGGGGGAAACCTAACAGGGCGGCCACCCGCGGAAGTTGATCTACGGGCCTTTGGCGGAAAACCGACGGGAGCGCGAGCGCGCGGCCCGGGGGCTACGCGCCCGGTCGCGGCTCCCGCTCGTCGATGACGCGCTTGAGCTTGCCGACCGAGCGCTCCAGGGTCTCCGGGTCGACGACGGCCACCTCCACCGTCACCCCCACCCCGTCCTTGACGCCCTGTGCGATGGCCGCCGCCGCGGCGGTCCGCTGGTCGGCGCTCGCGCCGGGCCGGGCCTCGGCGCGGACGGTGAGCCGGTCGAGCCGGCCCTCGCGGGTGAGCCGCAGCTGGAAGTGCGGGGCCACGCCCGGGGTGCGCAGCACGATCTCCTCGATGGCGGTGGGGAAGAGGTTCACGCCGCGCAGGATGATCATGTCGTCGCAGCGGCCGGTGACCTTCTCCATCCGGCGGAAGGGCCGCCGGGCCGTGCCGGGCAGCAGGCGGGTCAGATCGCGGGTGCGGTAGCGGATGACCGGCATCGCCTCCTTGGTGAGGGAGGTGAAGACCAGCTCGCCGCTCTCGCCCGGCGCCATCACCCGGTCGGTCAGCGGGTCGACGACCTCGGGGAAGAAGTGGTCCTCCCAGATGTGCAGCCCGTCCTTGGTCTCGACGCACTCCTGCGCCACGCCGGGGCCGATGACCTCGCTCAGCCCGTAGATGTCGACGGCGTCGATGCCCATCCGGTCCTCGATCTCCCGGCGCATCTCCTCCGTCCACGGCTCGGCCCCGAAGATGCCGGTGCGCAGGGACGTCGAGCGCGGGTCGATGCCCTGGCGCTCGAACTCGTCCAGCAGCGTGAGCAGGTACGAGGGGGTGACCATGATGATGTCCGGCCGGAAGTCCTGGATGATCCGCACCTGGCGCGCGGTCATGCCGCCGGAGGCCGGGATGACGGTGCAGCCCAGCCGCTCGGCGCCGTAGTGGGCGCCGAGGCCGCCGGTGAACAGGCCGTACCCGTACGCGATGTGGATCTTCTGTCCCGGCCGGCCGCCGGCGGCGCGGATGGACCGGGCGACCATGTCCGCCCACATGTCCAGATCGGCCCGCGTGTAGCCCACGACGGTCGGTGCGCCGGTGGTGCCGCTGGACGCGTGGATGCGGCGGATGTCCTGCTCCGGCACGGCGAACATGCCGAACGGGTAGTTGTCGCGCAGGTCGGCCTTGGTGGTGAAGGGGAACCGGGCGAGGTCGGCGAGCGTGCGGCAGTCCTCGGGCGCCACCCCGGCCGCGTCGAACGAGGTCCGGTAGAACGCGACGTTGTCGTACGCGTGCCGCAGCGTGGCCCGCAGGCGGCGCAACTGCAGGTCGCGCAGCTCCGCGCCGCTCAGCTGCTCCCCGGCGTCGAGGAGGGTGCCGTCCGCTCCCGACCGATCGTTCGGTTCTGTCGTCACGGGCTCAAGTAACCAGGATCCGCTCCACGGGTCAAGAGACGCGCGAAGATCCGCGGCGACCCGACCCCCCCGGGTCCCGCGCACCGAGCGGGAGTGCTTGACCCGGGCACCCGTGCCGTCCGAAGGTGGCCCGGGCAGGTCCACCAGCGGGGAGGCGTCATGGTCGCGGTGCACGGCAGTACGGTCGACGGGGTGCTGCGGCGCAGCGCCCGGCGGGTGCCGGACCGGGTGGCGGTGCGGTTCGCGGACCGGACGTGGACCTACCGGGAGCTCGACGAGGCGGTGACCGCGGCGGCGGCCGTCCTCCTGGAGCGCGGCCTGCGCCCCGGCGAGCGCGTCGCGGCGTACGGGCACAACTCCGACGCCTACCTGATCGGCTTCCTGGGCTGCGCGCGCGCCGGGCTGGTGCACGTGCCCGTCAACCACCACCTGGCGGGCGAGGACCTCGCCTACCAGCTCCGGCAGTCCGGCAGCGCGCTGGTGCTCGGCGACCCGGCGCTGCGCGACCGGCTGCCCGGCGGCGTCCCCGTCCTGCCGCTCCGGGACGACCCGGGGTCGCTGCTCGCCCTGCTGCCGGCCGCCGGGCCGGCGACCGGTGCGCCGGAGGTCGGGGCCGAGGACCTCGCGCAGCTGCTCTACACCTCCGGGACCACGGCCCTGCCCAAGGGCGCGATGATGACGCACCGCGCGCTCGTCCACGAGTACGTCAGCGCCGTCACCGCGCTCGGCCTGGCGGAGGGCGACCGGCCGGTGCACTCGCTGCCGCTCTACCACTCCGCGCAGATGCACGTCTTCCTGCTGCCGTACCTGATGGTCGGCGCGGAGAACACGATCATCGCGGGGCCCGACCCGCAGACGGTCTTCGACCTCGTCGAGGAGGGCCGCGCGGACAGCCTGTTCGCGCCGCCCACCGTCTGGATCGCGCTGGCCAACCATCCGCAGTTCGCCGACCGCGACCTGAGCGGGCTGCGCAAGGCCTTCTACGGCGCCTCGATCATGCCCGTCCCGATCCTCCAACGGCTGCGCGCCCGGCTGCCGCACCTCGCCTTCTACAACTGCTTCGGGCAGAGCGAGATCGGCCCGCTCGCCACCGTGCTCGGCCCGGACGAGCACGAGGGCCGGATGGACTCCTGCGGCCGTCCGGTGCTGTTCGTCGAGGCGCGGGTGGTCGACGAGGCGGGCAAGGACGTACCGGACGGCACCGCGGGCGAGGTCGTGTACCGCTCGCCGCAGCTGTGCGAGGGGTACTGGGACAAGCCCCAGGAGACGGCGGAGGCGTTCCGCGACGGCTGGTTCCACTCCGGCGACCTCGCCGTGCGAGACGCCGAGGGCTACCTCACCGTCGTCGACCGGGTGAAGGACGTCATCAACTCCGGTGGCGTGCTGGTCGCGTCCCGGCAGGTCGAGGACGTGCTCTACGGGCATCCGGCCGTCGCCGAGGTCGCCGTCGTGGGACTGCCCGACGACCGCTGGATCGAGGCGGTCACCGCGGTGGTCGTGGCGCGCGGCGAGGTGACCGAGGGCGAGCTGCTGGAGTACGCCCGCGGCGAGCTCGTCCATTTCAAGGCGCCCAAGCGGGTGCTGCTCGTCGACGAACTGCCGCGCAACGCGAGCGGCAAGATCCTCAAGCGCGAGCTGCGCGACCGCTTCACGCCGGGTCCCGGCACGCCCTGACGCGGGGCGCCCGGCCGGGCAAGGGCCCCGATTTCCCCCCGGAGTTGGCGGTCACTAAGCTCCCCGGATGATCACCAAAAGACGGCTGGCGGCCGGCCTGTGCGGCCTTGCCGCGACACTCGCCGCCGGACTGTTCCCGGCGTCCGCCGCCGCGGACGAGCCCACAGCGCAGGAACCCCCCAAAATCGACCTGGTCCTGGACGTCAGCGGGTCGATGAGCGCGCGGGACGTGGACGGCAAGTCGCGGATGTCCGCGGCGCAACAGGCGTTCAACGACGTGCTGGACGCGGTGCCGGACGATGTCCGGCTCGGCATAAGGACGTTGGGGGCCACCTACCCCGGCAAGGACATGAAGATCGGCTGCCAGGACAGCAAGCAGCTGTACCCGGTGGGCCCGGTCAACAGGACCGAGGCGAAGGCGGCCGTCGCGACGCTGCGCCCCACCGGCTGGACGCCGATCGGGCTGGCGCTGCGCGGTGCCGCGCAGGACCTGGCGGGCGGTGACGCGACCCGCAGGATCGTGCTCATCACCGACGGCGAGGACTCCTGCGGCCAGCCCGACCCCTGCGACGTCGCCCGTGAACTCGCCGCGCAGGGCACCCACCTGGTGGTGGACACCCTCGGCCTGGTGGCGAACGACAAGATCCGCAAGCAGCTGAGCTGCATCGCGGAGGCGACCGGCGGCACGTACACCTCCGTGCAGCACACCGACCAGCTCTCCTCGCGCATCAAGCAGCTGGTACGCCGCTCCGCGCAGACCCCGCCGGTCGTCCCCAAGGCGGTCCAGGGCTCGGCGCAGTGCGGGAACGCGACGGGCATCACGCCCGGCGTCTGGACCGACCGCGAGGAGTTCGGGCAGCACCGCTACTACAAGGTCGCGGTCAGCGACGGCCAGGAGCTGCGCGCCACGGTCAGCGTCGGCGCCGACCGGGCGGTCAACACCGACTACGGCGTCCTGCTGCGCGCGGTCAGCGGCGAGGGCCAGGAGCTGGTGCGGGGCTCGGACGCCGGCAGCGGCCGGACCGACGTCATGTCCTCGGGGCTGCGCTTCGTCTACCCCGAGAAGGACGACGACTCGGGCGACGCCGCTGCGCACACCGTGTGCCTGGAGGTCAGCAACTCCTTCTCGGCGCCGGACGCCGTCAAGCGCACCCCGGGCCTGCCCGTCGAGCTCACGCTCGACCTGGTCGACGCCCCCGACGAGGCCGGTGACGTCGCCGCGTTCGGTCTGGGCCGCGGCTGGGTGCTGCTCGGCGTCCTGGCCGTCACGGGTCTGCTCGCCGGACTGATCTGGGGCTGGCTGGCCCGCTGGCGCGTCGCCGTATGGAGGAGCAACTGATGCGTACGACACGTCTGATCACCGCCGCGCTGCTCACCGGGGCGGCCCTGCTCGGGCCCGCCGCGACCGCGCTGGCCGACACCCCGGGCGCCACACCCAGTACGGGCGGTAGCACGGACAGCAGCGCGAGCCCCGGCGCCGAGGAGGAGGCCGCGCCCACCGAGGCCGGCACCGCCTTCCGCACCGCCACCGCGATCCGGCAGAGCCAGGCCGCCACGGCCGCCGCCTCCACCGGCGACTACCTGTACTGGATGTTCCCGGCCGCCGCCGGGCAGGTCCCGACCGCCAAGGCCACGGTGACGCTGCCGGAGCAGGCCTCCCGGCACGGCGCGCAGACCTGGCAGCTCGACGTCTACGACGGGCTGCGCCGCCGCCAGCCGTGCGTCTCGGGCGACCGGACGGTGCGCAGCCCCGACGCGGGTCCGTCGGTCACGCTCACCTGCACCCTGCGCACGGTGCGGCCGATGGCCGACACCCGGTCCAACGACCCGCTGCCCGGCGCGTACTACGTCCGGCTGACCGTCGTCGATCTGCCGGCGGAGGACCTCGGCCAGCCGTTCAAGGCGGAGATCCTGGCGACGACGAAGGACGCCGGGGGAGCGCACTCGGAGGGCGGCGAGCTGGCCGTCCCGCTGACCCCGGCGGGGCAGCCGGACGCCCTCGCCGCCCCGGAGGGCGGCTGGACGTCCGGCTGGTGGACCGACCGCTGGCTGTGGACCGCGGGCGGAGGGGTGCTCGGCGCGCTCGCCGCGATCGGCGGCTACACCCTCACCCGGGGGCCGCGCCGGTCCGCGTCCGGCCGGGTACCGGCCCAGGGGCCGCACAGCGGCTCCCGGGACGCGGAGGCGTACTCCAGGCGCTGAGCGGCGCCGTCTGAGGGGCTGTCAGGAGGCGGCCAGGGTGAGTCGGGCGACACGGCCCTTCTCACCCGCCGCCCAGCAGCTCAGGTCGGGTGCGCAGTCGACCGTGTCGAAGGACCCGGAGTCGAACTGCCGCCAGCCGCGGCCGGAGTCGAGCGTCAGGTCGCTGCCGGTCGGTCCGACCGCGATCGCGGCGAAGCCCAGGTGCGGGAGCCAGGCGACACCCGACCGGTACGCGCGCGGCGGCGCCGTGGACGCCGTCCAGGTGGCGCCGCCGTCCCGGCTGACCGCTGCCGCCCGGGGCGAGGCCTGGTCGGCGCGGTAGTCGCCGCCGACGGCCAGGCCGTGCCGGGCGTCGCGGAAGGCGAGGGCGAAGACGCCCTTGGCGGAGTCGCCGGCCGGGATCACGGTCGGCGCCGCCGTCCACGTCAGGCCCCGGTCGCCGGAGTGCAGCACGCGGGAGTCCGCGCCGCCGCCGGTGGCCAGCCACACGTCACGGCCGCCGGACGTGACCAGGCACTGGCCGCTCGCCGCGAAGGAGGCCTCGCCGGCCTGCGCGGCGGGCATGCCGGCGGAGGGCAGCACGTGCCAGCTGCGGCCGCCGTCACCTGTCGACAGGATCCGGTACCTGCCGTCCACCGGGTCGCTGACGGCCAGTCCGTTCCGCGCGTCGAAGAAGGCCAGGCAGTCGTAGAACGCCTTCGGGTCGGGGTTGCGGAAGGTCTCGGTCCAGCTGGCGCCCCCGTCCTCGGTCCGGTAGACGCGGGAGGCGTCGCCC
The DNA here is from genome assembly GCF_040636125.1 of Streptomyces sp. NPDC006733. Classification (NCBI taxonomy): domain Bacteria; kingdom Bacillati; phylum Actinomycetota; class Actinomycetes; order Kitasatosporales; family Streptomycetaceae; genus Streptomyces; species Streptomyces sp. NPDC006733. The sequence continues at coordinate 22,108 of NZ_JBEYJD010000033.1, forward strand.
TCGCCGATCGCCAGGGCGACCGCGTGCCGCGCGTCGAAGGCCTCGATGTCGCGGAACTCCAACTCCGCCGCGCCCGGCGGCGAGACGTCCTTCCAGCCGGCGCCGCCGTCGGTGGTCCGCAGGATGGTGCCGGCGGATCCCGCCACCCACGCCGTCCTGCTGTTCACCGCCGACAGGCCGCGGAAGCGGGAGGTCTTCCCGGTCGCCCCGAGCTCCCAGCCGAGCCGGGGGCCGGCCGCCTTCGCCCCGTCCACCGCGCCCGCTCCGTCCGCCCGCGGGCCCGCCTGCGCGGGCAGCGCGGCCACCGCGACCAGCGCCGCCCCGCACAGCCCGATCGTCACCGTACGTCTCACTATCCCCATGGCACTCATGCCGCGGAACGTAGCCGACCCCCTCGGCGCCGTCCAGACGGCACCGCGCGGGGGTCGGTGGTGTGCACCCGCGGGCCGGGCGGCGGGTACGCCCCTCAGGGGGCGCCCCGGTCAGGCGGCCGGGACCTTGTCGAGGAACCCCAGGACGCTGCGCAGCCGGCCCTCCTCGGTCAGCACCGCGACGTCGAACCCGATCACCAGCGACTCGCCGCCGGCCGGGCCCAGCTCCCAGGCGAAGCGGGCGATGTTGTGGTGGGCGTCCACCGGCCCGCCCAGGGTGAAGACGAGCCCGGGGAACTGCGCCTGCACGGCGCCGATGGTCGCGTCGATCGCGTCGCGTCCCTCGGCGACCACCAGCGGGTCGGTGTAGGCGGCGTCGTCGGCCCACAGCTCGTCGATCGCCGCGCGCCGGGCGGCCGGGTCGGTCTCGTTCCACGTGGCGAGGTAGCGCTCGATGACGTACTGGGTGTCGCTCATGTCGGTGTCTCCCTGCGGTCGGTGCGTCTCTGCGGTGCTGGGTGCGCCGCTGTGTTCCTGCAGGTCAAGACGGTACGCAGCGTGGACGTACCCGGAATCCGTCATCGTTAGGTACTTCGCGCGCGGCGTTCGGGGCACGCGCGGCGGCCCCGATAGCGCCCCGATCGCACCGGGCGTAGCGTGGTCAGCGGACCAGGGAGGTTCCCGGAGTCCTGAGGGCGGTGGCACGTCGGCCACGTGCGTGCCGCCCGCGCACACCGCTCGGCCGCGTGACACGCCCGCGGCAAGTGGCCGCTCCGCCTGCGGTCCTGCTCACGTGGCCTTCGAGCAAGGGAATCGACCATGACCGATTCAGGCTTTCCCCCGATCTCCGACTACGCGTTCCTCAGCGACTGCCACTCGACAGCCCTGGTGAGCCGCGACGCGTCCGTGGAATGGGCGTGCTTCCACCGCTTCGACGGACGCTCGGTGTTCGCCAGGATCCTGGACCGCGACCGCGGCGGCCACTTCCGCATCGCCCCGGTGGGGGAGTACACCGTCACCCGGCGCTACCTGCCCGACACCAACGTCCTGGAGACGGCCTTCGCGACCGCCACCGGGATTGTCACGGTCACCGACTGCCTTCCGGTCCGCGCCGATCCCGACCGCCCGGGGCGCGTCGCCCGCCGCCCGCCGGACGGGCTGCTGCTGCGGACCGTGCACGGTGTCTCCGGCACCGTGGAACTGGCCCTGGAGTTCGTCCCCCGCTTCGAGTACGGGCTCACCACCCCCTTCATCGAGCTCTCGGAGGAGGATCTGGCCGTGGTCACGGGAGGCCCCGACTCGCTGCTCCTGCAGAGCGAACTGGGGCCGCTGACGGCCGACGAGAGCGGCGTGTGCACGTCCCGCGCGAGCGTGGTCCAGGGGCAGGTGGCCTATGTTGCCCTCAGCTACGCGCCGGCCGGAACGCTGACCGTCGGCAGGATCCCGCGCACGGAGCTGCGCGACCACCTGCGGGAGACCGTGGCCTTCTGGACCGACTGGGCCGCCCGCTGCACCTACCGGGGCCCGCACCGCGACGCGGTGGTCCGCAGCGCCCTGGTGCTCAAGGGGCTCATCTACGACGAGACCGGAGCCGTCGCCGCGGCGCCGACCACCTCACTGCCCGAGGAGATCGGCGGCGAGCGCAACTTCGACTACCGCTACACCTGGCTGCGCGACTCGTCCGCGATGCTGGCCGCGCTGGGCGCCATCGGGTACCTGGACGAGGCCCGGCGCTTCGCGGAGTGGCTGCTGCGCACCACCGCCGGCCGGGCCGAGGACCTGCAGATCATGTACGGCATCGGCGGGGAACGGCTGCTGCACGAGGTCGACATCGACCACCTGGGGGGATACCGGGGGTCGCGCCCGGTCCGGTTGGGCAACGGCGCCTGGAACCAGTTCCAGCTCGACACCTACGGCGAACTGCTGGCGGCGTCCTTCCTCATCCTGAAGCTGCGCGGCGCCGACACGCTGACCCCGCGCGCCGCCCGCTTCCTGTGCGACGTGGTGGAGCTGAACATCGAGCGGTGGCGGGAGGCCGACGAGGGGATCTGGGAGATCCGCGGCGGACGGCGGCACTTCGTCTTCTCCAAGCTGATGGCCTGGCTCGCGGTCGACTGCGGTCTGCGCATCCTGGACCTGAACCCCGCTCTGACCGAGGACCCGCGGACACGCGAGCGCTGGCAGGACGCGCGCCAGGAGATGCGCACGGCCCTGGAGACCCGCGGGGTGGACCCGAAGACCGGGGCCTTCCTGCAGGCGTTCGACCACGACGAGCTGGACGCCTCCGCCCTGCAGGTGGGACTGCGGGGCTTCCTGCCGCCCGACGACCCGCGGATCCTGGCCACGATCGACCGGATCGAAGCCGAACTGACCCGCCACGGCCACGTCTACCGCTACCTCGGCGCCGACGGCCTGGAAGGGGAGGAGGGCACCTTCGTCTTCTGCACGCTGTGGATGGCCTCCGCCCTCGCCCGCGCCGGCCGCACCGACGCGGCCGAGACGTACCTGACCCGCGTCCTGGACCGCGCCAACGACCTCGGCCTGCTGGCCGAGGAGATCGAACCCGGCACCGGGGAGCAACTCGGCAACTTCCCCCAGGGGTTCAGCCACCTCGGCATCATCGGGGCCGCGCTGAACCTGGCCGCCGCGCAGCCCGGTGCCGCCGGCCCCTGGATCGACCGGTGGAAGGACCTGCAGAGCCACTGAGGCGCGGTGACACCACCGCGCGGCGGGACCCGTCCCGCGCGACGCAGCACACGAGGAGGCGGCATGAGTGACGAGTTCAACGAAATGGGCCCCATCGACTACCTGGTGATCGAGTTCCCCGGCAACCGGATGACCGGCGAGGGACTGCCGCTGCTGCTGGACCTGGTGGACCGCGGCATCATCCGGATCCTGGACCTGACCTTCGTCAGGAAGGAACCGGACGGTTCGGTGGCCGGCATCCAGATCGGCGACCTGGACGGGGACGGCGTCGCCGAGCTGACCGTCTTCCAGGGGGCTTCCTCGGGGCTGGTGCAGCAGGACGACCTCCGCGAGGTCGGCGCCGCCCTGGAGCCCGGGTCCTCCGCCGGGATCCTGGTGTACGAGAACCTCTGGGCGGCACCCCTCGCGACCGCGCTGCGCCGCGGCGGCGCCCAGCTGGCGGCCGGCGGCCGCATCCCCGTCCAGGCCCTTCTCGCCGCCCTGGACGCCACCGAAGCGGCTGCCTGATCCCGCCGGGACCGGGCAGCGGGAGCGAAACCACCTGACGGAAGGAGAAGGCCATGGGTCTGCTGAGAGGAGTCGCCCGCACCGCCGTGGTCGCGGGCACGGCGACCGCGGTCTCGAACCGGGTCTCACGACGACAGGCCGGGCGGTGGGCCCAGCAGGGCCGGCCGCAGGTCCACGACGAGCCGGTGGACGCGGCGCCTGCCGCAGCTCCCGCGGCGGCCCCGAGCGGGGGCATGGACGCAACGATCGCCCAGCTCAGGGAACTCGGCGAACTCAGGTCCCAGGGGGTGCTCACCGACGCCGAGTTCGAGACGCAGAAGGCCCGGATCCTCAACACCTGACTCCCGGATCGGGCCCGCGCGGGGCTGTCCGCCGGCCTCGGGAAGGACTTCGTGGTGACCGCAGCAGCGACCCCCTCCATGACCTCGGCGGTGCGGCGGCGGGTGCTCGCCCCGCTCGCGCTGGCGCAGTTCATCTGCAGCTTCGCCGGTTCGAACATGAACGTGATGATCAACGACATCAGTCGCGACCTGGACACCAGCGTGCAGGGCGTCCAGGTGGCCATCACGGTGTTCCTGCTGGTCATGGCCGCGCTGATGATTCCCGGTGGCAGGGCGACCGACCGCTTCGGCCGCAAGCGCTGCTTCCTGGCGGGCCTGGCGGTGTACGGGGTGGGCGCGCTGCTGAGCGCGGCGGCGCCGGGGCTCGGCGTGCTGATCCTGGGGAACTCGATCCTGGAGGGCATCGGTACGGCCCTGCTGATCCCGCCGGTCTACATCCTCACCACGCTGCTGTTCCACGACCTCACCGCCCGCGCCCGCGCGTTCGGCGTGATCATGGCAGCGGGCGGGGTGGGCGCCGCGGCCGGGCCGCTGATCGGCGGGCTGATCACCTCCGGGATCGGCTGGCGGGCGGCGTTCGTGTTCCAGGCCCTGGTGATCGCGGTGATCCTCCTGCTGAGCCGCTCCGTCCCCGATCCCCTTCCCCCGGACCCCGCACGCTCCTTCGACGTGCGCGGCGCCGTGCTGTCCGCGGTCGGCCTGGTCCTGGTCGTCCTGGGCATCCTCGCCGCCGACGACAACCTGTGGCTGACGGCCGCGTCGATGGCGGCCGGCGCCCTCGTGCTGGCGTGGTTCCTGCACTGGGTGCGCGGCGAGGAGCGCGCCGGCCGCGAGCCCCTGCTGTCCGTCGGGCTGTTCCGCAACCGGGCCTCCAACCTCGGGCTGATCACCCAGAACCTGCAGTGGCTGCTGCTGATGGGCACCTCGTTCACGGTGGCCACCTACCTGCAGGTCGTCCGCGGCTACGACGCCGTCCAGACCGGGGTGATCTTCACCGCCGCGACGCTCGGCGTGCTGTCCTCGTCCCTGGCGGCCGAACGGCTGGCGAAGCGCCGGCCGCAGCGGACGCTGGTCATGGCGGGGTTCGGGGCGTGCGTCGTCGGCGTCGGCGTTCTCCTCGCCCTGGTCAGGGGTTCGCCGACGCCCTGGGCCTTCGCCCCGGGGCTGCTGCTGATCGGGCTGGGCCTGGGGGTGATGCTGACGCCCTCCGTCAACGTGGTGCAGTCGGCCTTCCCCGAGGAGCGCCAGGGCGAGATCTCGGGGCTGTCGCGCAGCGTGTCGAATCTCGGCTCGTCCTTCGGGACCGCGATCGCCGGCACCATCGTCGTGTCCGGCCTCAGCGCCCACGCGTACGCGACGGCGATGGCTGTCCTCGCGGCGGTCGGGCTCCTCGGCCTGGCGACCGCCGCCCTGCTGCCGCGCGGCAGAACACCGACCTGACCAGCGTTTTCGCCCCAGGAAGCGGAATCGTCACTGTCGTGGAACGCTGGAAGTGGAGCTGCCGCAAGGCCTGCTCGCCGGGCCGGCAGGCTCCCCCGACCATGGGAGGCCATCATGGCTGACAATCTCAACCCGCCGAGGACCGCGACCGCCCGGAGCGGCGGCACGTCCTTCGCCGAGCAGTCCGGCTGGACCGTCTTCGCGGCGATCATGATGATCTTCGGCGGAGTCATGGCGATCCTCCAGGGGATCTCCGCCATCGCCGAGGACGACCTGTTCGTCACCACCAACAACTACGTGTTCGAGTTCGACCTGACCAGTTGGGGGTGGATCCACCTCGTCCTCGGCATCGTCGTGCTCCTCGCCGGCCTCGCCCTGTTCACCGGAGCGCTGTGGGCCCGCGCCGTGGGCGTCGTCCTCGCCGGGCTCAGCCTGATCGCCAACTTCATGTGGGTGCCCTACAACCCGTTCTGGGCGCTCGTCCTGATCGCCCTCGACATCTTCGTCATCTACGCCCTGTGCAACCCCGCACGGCGCGCGGCATCGGTCGGCTCCTGACCGACGGGAGCGGGCGGACGCGCGCGTCCGGCCGGGTGGGCGGAGACAGCCATGGTGCTCGACCTCATCCTCCTCGGAACGGCCATCACCGCGGGGCCCCTGCACAACACCGCCTTCATCCTGCTGCTCTCGGGACCCGGAGGGGTGCGCAAAGGGATCGTGTTCATCCTGGCCTGGCTGGCGTGCCTGGTGCTCGTCATCGCCGCCGTGACCCTGATGACCGGCGGCGAGCCCCTCGTGCACCGCAGCGTGCCCTCCACCGCCGCCCTGGCCCTGAAGCTGCTGCTGGGCTCCGGGATGCTGTACTACGGCGTCCGCAAGCGGCGCCGCGGGAAGCGGCCGCGCCGAACCCCCAAGCTGTTCGCGCGACTCGACGACGCCTCCCTGTGGATCGCGGCCGGGCTGGGAGTCCTGCTGCAGCCGTGGGGCCTGGTCGCCGCCGGCGGGGCGACCGTGGCGCAGGCGAACCTGTCGTCGGCCGCGACCTGGCTGGCGCTCTTCGGCTACGTGCTGCTGGCCACGTCCAGCCTGCTCGTCATGGAGCTGTACGCCACCTTCCGGCCGGCCGCCGCCGCGACCGGACTCGGCAGGCTGCGCGCGTGGATCGAGGGGCACCAGGACCAGGCGATCGTGAGCCTGCTGCTCGTCGTCGGGGTGTGGCTCGTCGGGGAGAGCCTCTACGGACTCGTCGGCTGAGCCGCGCCGGCCGGGGGCCGCGCCGCGGTCAGGTCGTGGCCCCGGGGTCGGCCCCGGGGTGGCTCCAGGCGTCGAGGAGGTGGCCGGAGAGCAGGTGGATGATGCGGGCGTCGGTGTCGGCCTCCCGGCGGTAGCGGTGGCAGCCGCGGAGGGCGGTGCCGAGACGGCGGAGCAGTACCCGCCGCTCGCGCTCGTGCCGTGCCGCGGCGGTGAGGGCGCTGTCGGCGGCCATGACCAGGGCGACGTTCGCCTCGGCCAGGTGCCGCTTGGCGGCCGCCAGCTCGGCGAGCGCCTGCTCGACGCGGGCGTCCCGGCGGCGGGTGGTGGTGAGGGTGAGCACGCGATCCTCCTGGGACCGGTCGGGGGTGCAGTCATGAGCCGTCGCCCTCCGCGGTCGGGGCGGCGGGCGGCGGGGGATGGTCGGGGCAGCGCCAGCCGGGGGCGAGACGGGTCCAACCGCGCTCGCGGGCGAGCCGCTCCCACTCGCCGCGGTGGCAGCGGGCGCAGCCGATCCACGCCGTGTTGAGCACGTACCAGCGGTGCCCGCGGTCCTCGTGCCGCACGAGGAATCCGGCGTCGGCGAGCTGCGCCAGGTCCTTGCGCCACTGGTGCGGCGGGCGCGTGATGCCGAGCTTGCGGTAGGCCCGCCCCGCGCGACGCGTCGTCCACTGCACGGAGGCCGGGCGCGCGGTGATCTCCTCGCGGAGCCGCGACAGCGGGTCCGCGACCGGGGCGACGGGGTGGCAGAGGGTGCAGCGCGGGCAGCCGGCGCACTCCAGCCGCTGGTCGCGCGGGCAGCGGCACAACTCGGTGGCCAGGACCGTGCGGTAGCGCTCGCACTCCGCGAGCAGCAGCTCCCGCTCGGCGTCCAGCGCCTCGGCCTGCCGGAGCAGGTCGCTCTCGGCCGCCGTCACCGGCTGCCACGGCGAGCCGTCCGGGGATGTCGGGCGGACGAACCGGGTCGCGCGGACCGCGTCCAGGAAGGCCGAGGTCAGCGGGTACCTCACGAGGCACCCCCCGGGCGGTCGCCGCAGCCCGCACACGGCGGTGTCGTGGCGGTCACCGGGCGCCGCCGTCCGACGGGGGTGTCCGGGTGCGTGCCGCTATCCACTGCGCCGCGGCGGTGAGGGACGGCAGGTCGGTCTCGACCGTCGTCCAGCGCAGCCGGTCGCTCCCGTAGGGGCCGCACGGGCTGGGGCCCACCACGGCGTCGAAGCGGCTGCCCCCGCGCGGGCCCTGGCGGCGGCCGATCCAGCCGATCACGTCCTCCTCGCGGAGCCGCTCGACGCGGGTGCGGCTCACGAGGAACTCGTAGGGGCCGGGGTCCAGGCTGTGCAGGAGGGGCGAGCTGGGCCAGAGGTACAACCCGGCCTCCTGGCGGGGCCGCTGCCCGGTCGCGAGCTCCTGCGCGCTCGACCGCGTCAGCTGCTCGGCCTCGGCGGCGAGCAGCCGCGCGGTCCCGCAGGACGGGCACACGATGCGGACCGTGGTCTCGGAGTACCGGTCGCCGTGCTCGCACTCCTCGGCCGGGCACCGGTGCTCGGGCCCGCCGTGGCGGGGCCGGTACAGGTTGAACTCGGTGCGCGTGTCGACCGCCCAGGACGGCCGGCCGCAGCCGTCCGCGTGCTCCAGCTCGGTCCATCCCAGGTAGGCGTCCTGAGCGCTGGTCATCGGGCGCCACCGCCGTCCGGCGTCATCGGGCACCTTCCAGGGCGGGCAGGACGGCGCGGGCGCGGCGGGGGTCGAAGGCCTCGCCCCCGTGGCGCTCCTGGCGGCCGACGGCGTCGGCGTAGTACGCGACGGCCTCGTCGCGGGTGAGCCCCTGGGCCTCGGCGATCTCGTCCCAGGTGGCCTCGCCCTCCAGAGCGTCCCGCACGGCCTTCCAGCGGCCGTCCAGCAGCCGGCGGCCGAGCTCGACGTTGGCCGCCAGCGCCTGCAGCGGGGTGATGTGCGGCACGGCCAGCTCCAGGGCCGCCCGGTCCGCCCGCTCGTGGTCGCCCGCCGCGAGGGCGAGCGCGTGCACGGTCTCGAGCCGCGCCAGCCGCGGGCCCTGGTTCCACAGGGCGAGCAGCTGCTCCAGCGACATGGGCTCAGGCATCCGCGCTCACCGTCTCCGCGCCGTCGGCCGGGGTGGCGGGGGCGGTGGTGGCGGCGAGCCCCTCGGCCAGCGAGGTGACGGTGACCGCACCGGCCGGGGGAGCGGCCGCCTCGGCGGCGGGTGCAACCGGCAGGTAGGGCACGGCCGGCCGCAGCGGGCCGGTCTGGTGGACCACGTTCGCCAGCGAGCACGGGACGCTCTGCCCGGCCGCGACGAGGAGCGGCATCTCGTCGGGCCCGCGCTGCCCCAGGTACTTCCAGCGGTCGCCGTTGCGGTCGGCCATCGGGCGGCCGAGGTCGTGGACCCGTCCGTACAGCCAGTACGGGTCGATCGCGGCGGCGGCGAGGGCGTCGAGCAGCGCGGGCACCCCGTGGGCGACCAGCCGCACTTCGACGTCCCGCAGCCGGCCGTACGTGATCTGCGCGCCGTCCAGGGAGCGCCCGGCGTCGTGCCGGGCGACGCCGGTCTCGGCCGTCCAGTGGTCCCACCCCTCCAGGGAGGTGACCCGGACGGCGACGACGGCGCGGTCGTAGTCGGTGGCGATCTCGACGACGTCGGGGTGCGAGGCGTAGCGCGCCAGGAGCCACCCCGTCAGGCGCATCGCCCGGTCGCACCGCTCGTCCCACTCCGTGGCGGTGAGTTCCAGCGCGGAGACCTCCGCCCGGACCCTTGCTCTGGCCTCGGCCCCGACCGGGGTCTGCCCGTGCGGGCCGGTGCCGTGCCGCGCCGGCGGCGGGGGTCCGGCGCGGAGCGCCCGGGCGGGGCCGAGGGCCGGGCCGTCGGCGGCCGCGATCAGCCCGGCCGCGTCCAGGGCGGTGGCGATCTGCGCCGCCACGTCACCGGTCGTGAACCGTGCGAGCCCGTCGTCGATGGCGCGCGCGGCACGGGAGAGGTTCGGGTTCGTCATGCCGCCACCGCCAGCTCGGCGGGCACGCAGAACAGCAGGCGCCGCATCGCGCGGTGCTGCATGCTCTTGACGGCGCTGGCCGACCGGTCCATGGCCACGCTGGTCTCGGCGACGGTCAGCCCGTGCAGGAACCGCAGGGTCACCACCCGCCGCTGGTCGGCGTTGAGCCGCACCAGGGCGACGCGGACCGCGTGCCCCGACAGGGAGTCCAGCACGGTGTCCTCGGTGCTGGGCACGGACCGGTCCTCGACGGGGTCGGCGGTGCTGACCTCGCGGCGGAAGCGGCCGGACTTGTAGTGGTCGGCGACGAGGTTGCGGGCGATGGTGACGAGCCAGGCGCGGAAGTCGCGGCCCTGCCAGGTGAAGGTGTCGATCCGGCGCAGCGCGCGGAGGAAGGTCTCGCTGGTGAGGTCCTCGGCGAGGCGGAGGTCCCCGCCGACGCGGCCGAGGACGAAGTGGAAGACGAAGGGCCGGCACTCGTCGTACAGGGCGCCGAACGCTTCGCGGTCGCCGGCCCTGGCGAGGGTGATGAGTACGGGCTCGTCGTCCGGTCCGGGGCCGGCGGTCCCGGGGCTGGCCTGATGCACGGCCGCCGCCTTTCTCTCGGGGGTGGTTCGGTCGAAGTGGTGGTCGGGGCACGCCGGTCCGCGGCGGTTCACGGGGAGCCCGCCTCGGCGTCCAGGTGACCGGCCGCCGGTCCGGCCACGGTGGACGTCGTCCGGCCGTCGGGGACCCACAGGACGAGCAGATCGACCCCGCAGCGGGCCGCGACCCGCTCGGCGATCCGGGCGCTGGTCGTGCGCTGCTTGCCGCTGAGGAGTTCGCCGATGCGGCTGGAGTGGACGCCCGCGGCCTTGGCGAGGGCACGGATGTTGACCTCGCTCCCGTCTCCGGTGCGTTCCATGAGCATGCGCAGCCGGGTCGGCTGGAAGAGCCGGTAGCGCGTTCCGGTCATCTCGCGTACGGGACCGGGGGGGTTGGTAGACACGCCATCCTCCTGGGACATTTCATCCCCGTGTGGGGATGCGCAGAGCATTGCAGCACCGCGATGGTTTGTCTATCGCTCTGGGAAATCGCCCCCGTCATACTCCAACTCGCCCTGGTGCAAGCCGTCTTGCCGGAGAGTTGCGCGTTCCGGGGCGAAGGGTGCCCGTCCCGGGCAGATCGGCGATCTCCAACCTGCACCGATCCACGGGGCATGCGGGGCCGCGCGGAGAAGGCATGATGGCCCTCATGGCGACTGAGACACGGGACGATCTGTCCCGTCTGGTGAAAGAGCGACGGGCTGAGCTGGGCCTCAGCCTCGCTCGCGTTGTCGGGGCGTGCGGCGACCCCGAATTGAACGTCAGTTGGCTCTCACGCCTGGAACACGGCCAGGTTCGCGAGATCCCCGGCCGGGAACGGCTGGCCGCGCTCGCCCGGGGCCTGCAGTTGCCCTTCCGGCTCGTCGCGACGGCATGTGCCGCCCAGTTCCTCGGCCTCGTCACGGTCGACAGCGAGGACGGCGCCGCGCAGGCGATCGTGGACCGGCTGCCCGAGTTCACCGAGGCGGAGCTGATCCAGGTGCGGGCTATTGTCGATGCCTTCGCCCGTAGCCGGCCCGGTGCGACCCCGGACTCGGGCGGCTGACCGGAGCCCCTGGGGCAGCACCACCCCCGCAGGCAGCCGCCGCCAGGAGCGGCTGACGGTACGTCCGCCCCGGCCCCGCGTGCGAACTTGTGAGCGAATAGTCGACGGGGGCAGACCTGGCTTGGGGGTTTTATGTCTACAAGACCATGCATCATGGCTGTACGGATGGTTGAGGGTGATACGGGGGGCTGCCGCCGCTTCGCCGCGGAGCGCACACCCGAGGAATTCCTGATCGTGGTCGCGCCCGGCGAACTGCGCGCCGGTGCGATCCGGAGCCTGGCCGACGTCGTGCAACTCGGCATGGACGTGCGGGCCGCGGACGACCGTGCCGCGACGGCGTTACCCGCCGTCACCGTCGACATCGTCGACGGCCTCCCCGGAGGCCGGCCCTTTCTGTGGCTCGACCGCCCCGACGCCGCACGGCTGCTCGTAGCGCGCGGCGAGATGTCGGAGACCGGCGCACGGCAGCTCGCCGACATCCTGTCGCAGGGCGCGGCCGGGGGGAGCGGGCCGACCCCGCCGCCCGGCGGCGTGATCGGCCCGCGTCGTCCGGCGCCGCCTTCCGGCCCGCCCAAACCTCCCCGATAGCCGCCCGATCCCCGCTCCCAAGGCGTGGTCACCGTCCCGTGACCGCACTCCCCGAGCCCCGTCCGGGGCCCGCGCCGGGGAGGGCGGGCACCCGCTCACCGGCCCGCATGCGGCGTCGGACTACAGGGAGGCAACAGGCATGGTCTTGAAGCGGACCTACGCCTACCGGTTGGCTGTGGACGATCACTGTTCGTAACCCGCCCGTGCGTGGAGGCAGCCCGCGGATGAGCCCACCTCCGCCCCCCTTCGGCTTCTCCCGGTCCAAGGACGACTTCGGCTTCGACCCGGCCCTCGACGACGTCGAGCTGGTCGCGGCTCGCAACGCCCTGGGACAGGGCCACTGGTCCGAAGTGCGCAAGCTGCTCGCCGAGACCGGCGACCAGTGGGACCGCCGCGGCCATCGGCTGGTCGTGCTCGCCGAGGGCCCGGCCACCGCCGCCTGGACACGCGAGTGGCAGCTCGCGGAACCCGACAGCGGGGACGCGGCGATGCTGCTCGCGTGCTCCATGGTCTTCCGCGCCGCGGCCGGCAAGGGCAGCCCCGACGCCGCCCGCGACGCCTGCCTCGCGGTGGCCCGGCTGGCCCCCGCGGACCCCTCGCCGTGGCTGGCGCTGCTGATCCTGGCCCGCCGCACCGGCACCGACGAGGACCAGGTGCGCGCCTTCGACCAGGTGCGCGGCCGGCACCGCGGCCACCACCACGCGCACCACCTGATGACGGCCTGCCTGGCGGAGCGTCAGAAGACGGACCGCAACGACCCGTTCCACGAGGTGTACGAGTTCGCCGAGTGGGCCGCGGGGGAGGCGCCGGAGGGTTCCCCGCTCGCCGGCCTGCCGCTGCTCGCCCACATCGAGCGGTACCGGGTGCTCGCGGGGACCGGCGCCGAGCCGAAGGACCCGGCCGGCCTGCCGCACTGGACCAGCGGGCGCGGCCGGCAGAGCCTGCGCACCGCGTTCGACTGGTGGCTGGAGTGGCACGGCGGCGACCACCCCCGGCTGGAGCTGGACCTCAACCTGCTCGCCTTCGCCATGGTGCACAGCGGCCGTCCGGTGGAGGCCGCCGCGCTGTTCAACCGGATCGGCCCCAACGCGACCCGGCGCCCCTGGTCGTACTTCGGCCGCGACCCGAAGAAGGCATTCCGGGCCGCGCGCGACTCCGCGCTCGGTTTCGGTTCTCCGTAGGACCCGACGCTCACCTCACCGGAAGGACACCGCAGCCATGCTGACGGGCAGTAAGACCGAGATCAGCACCTTCAAGGGCCAGGAAAGGGCGCTGCGCGCCGACCGGATCGGTACGACCGGGCTCCTGCTGTCGGTGCTGGCGGCCAGCGCGCCGCTCATGGTCGTCGCGGGCGTCATGCCCACGACGTACGGTGCGACCGGCATCGTCGGGCAGCCGCTGCTGTTCGTGATGCTCGGTGTGGTGATGGCCCTGTTCAGCTTCGGTTACGCGGAGATGAGCCGGCACGTGCACAACGCCGGCGCCTTCTACGCCTACATCGCCCGCGGCCTCGGTGCCACGGCCGGCGTCGGCGCGTCGTTCGTCGCCCTCGTCTCGTACAGCCTCATGCAGGTCGGCATCTACGGCATCTTCGGCTTCGAGGTCGTCGGCCAGCTCGACCAGCACCTCGACATATCCGTCGACTGGTGGATACCGGCGCTGCTCGCGGTGCTGCTCACCGGTGCGCTGGGCGCGCTGAAGATCGACCTGAACGCCAAGGTGCTCGGCGTGCTGCTGGTCATCGAGTGCGCCCTGGTCATCGTGTGCGACATCGCGTTCGCCGTCGACCCGGACAAGAGACAGGGCCTGTCCCTGGACGGCTTCGACCCGAGCACGGTGACGGGCGCGGGCCTGGGCATCGCGCTCTGCTTCGCCGTCGTCGGCTTCGTCGGGTTCGAGCAGGCCCCCGTGTACGCGGAGGAGACCAGCCGTCCGGGCCGTGCCGTGGCGCGCGCGATGTTCCTCGCCGTCGCCTTCGCGAGTGTCTTCTTCGCCCTCACCTCGTGGCTGATCGGTGTGGCCGCCGGACCCTCGCAGATCGTGGGGGCCGCCCAGGAGCAGAGCGCGGGACTGCTGTTCGGCCTCACCGAGTCCCGGCTCGGCGGCACCTTCACGGACCTGCTGCACGTGTTCTTCCTGACCGGCATCTTCGCCTCGATGCTCAGCTTCCACAACGTCGTCGCCCGCTACGCCTTCGCGATGGGCCGTGAGGGGCTGCTGCCCTCCGCGGTGGGCCGCACGTCCAAGTCGAGCGGCGCCCCCGCGATCGGCTCGATGCTGCAGACCGTGATCTCCCTCGTCGTGGTCGTCGTCTTCGCGGTCACCGACGACAAGCCGGCCGGCGACCCGACGGTGCCGGTGCTGCGGCTGTTCACCTGGGGCGGCAACGTCGGCGCGGTCGGCGTCATCCTCCTCATGGCGGTCGCCTCGGCCTCCGTCATCGCCTTCTTCGTCCGCCGCGGGGCCGGCCGCGCGCAGCTCTGGCGGCTGGTGAGCGCCGGTGTCGCCGGGGCGGCGCTGCTCTTCGTGCTCGTCTACGCGGTCAAGGACTTCGACGTGCTGATCGGCCCCGACCAGGACGCGGCGCTGGCGTGGATCCTGCCGGGCATCGTCGGGCTCTCCGCCGTCGTCGGCCTGGTGCTGGGCCTGGTGCTGAAGGCCCGGAAGCCCGAGGTGCACGCCCGCGTGGGCCTGGGCAACGAGGCGTTCCAGCTGGAGAAGGCCGCGGTCTCCGAGACCTCCGTCTGACCGCAGGGCACCGGCCCGCCCCGCCGTTTCGGCGTGGCGGGCCGCTGTCGTTTCCGGGCCCGGTCCCTCCGGCTCTTGCCAGGACTGGAACACGTTCCTAACATCATTGATGTGACATCACTACTGTCAAAGTGATCGGGGAGCGGATGGACGCGCAGGCAGGTCCGGGCCCACTGGCCGGCGTCAGGGTCGTGGAGCTGGCCGGCATCGGCCCCGGGCCGTTCGCCGCCATGGTGTTGGCCGATCTGGGGGCCGATGTCGTCCGGGTCGACCGGCCCGGCGGCGCCGGGCTGGGCATCGACCCGTCGTTCGACATCACCAACCGCAACAAGCGCTCGGTGCTGCTGGACCTGAAGGCCCCGCAGGGCCCCGCCGCGCTCCTGGACCTGGTCGAGCGCGCCGACATCCTGATCGAGGGGTACCGGCCCGGCGTCGCGGAACGGCTGGGCGTCGGCCCCGGGCAGGCGCTGGCCCGCAACCCCCGGCTGGTGTACGGGCGGATGACGGGCTGGGGCCAGGAGGGCCCGCTCGCCCAGACCGCGGGCCACGACATCGGCTACATCGCGATCACCGGCGCGCTCGGCATGATCGGCCCGGCCGACGGCCCGCCGGTGATCCCCGCCAACCTCGTCGGCGACTACGCGGGCGGCTCGCTCTACCTCGTGATCGGCGTCCTCGCGGCCCTGCAGCACGCCCGCACCACGGGCACCGGGCAGGTCGTCGACGCCGCGATCGTGGACGGCACCGCGCATCTGACCTCGATGATCCACGGCATGGTCGCGGCCGGCGGCTGGCAGGACCGGCGCGGGGCCAACCTGCTCGACGGCGGCTGCCCGTTCTACGGCGTCTACGAGACCGCGGACGGCGGCCACATGGCGGTCGGCGCCCTGGAACAGCGCTTCTACATCGAGTTCAGCGCCCTGCTGGAGCTCGGCGAGGACGCCTCGCTGCGCGCCGACCTCGCCCGCTGGGACGAGCTGCGGGCCGCCGTCGCCGCCCGCTTCAAGACCCGCACCCGCGACGAGTGGACGGCGGTCTTCGAGCACTCCGACGCCTGCGTGGCGCCGGTCCTGTCGCTGCGCGAGGCCCCCGCCCACCCGCACCTCGCCGCCCGCGGGACGTTCACCGAGATCGGCGGCCAGGTCCAGCCCGCCCCCGCGCCCCGCTTCTCCGCCACCCCCGGCGCCGTACGCCTGCCGCCCGCCCTGCCGGGCGCGCACACCGCGGAGGTCGCCCGGGACTGGCGGACCCCCGCGCTCGCCCCGACGCCCGCCGCGCCCGAAAGCCTCCGAGGAGACCCATCCGTATGAAGCGTGAGATCTTCACCGCCGACCACGACGCCTTCCGTGCCACCGTGCGGACGTTCCTGGCCAAGGAGGTGCTGCCGCACCACGAGCGCTGGGAGAAGGCCGGAATCGTCGACCGCGGGGCGTGGCTCGCCGCGGGCCGCCAGGGGCTGCTCGGCGTCGCGGTGCCGGAGGAGTTCGGCGGCGGGGGCGAGCCGGACTTCCGCTACGGGGTCGTGCTGGGCGAGGAGTTCACCCGGGCGGGCGTCTCGGGGCTGGCCGTCGGCCTGCACAATGACATCATCGGCCCGTACCTCACCTCGCTGGCCACCGACGAGCAGAAGCGCCGGTGGCTGCCCGGCTTCTGCTCCGGCGAGATCATCACCGCCATCGCCATGACCGAACCGGGCGCCGGCTCGGACCTGCAGGGCATCCGCACCACCGCCGCCGACCACGGCGACCACTGGATCCTGAACGGCTCCAAGACCTTCATCTCCAACGGCATCCTCGCCGACCTCGTCGTCGTGGTGGCCCGCACCGGGCACGAGCCGGGCCAGGAGGGTGCCAAGGGGCTGAGCCTGCTGGTCGTCGAGCGCGGCATGCCGGGCTTCGAGCGCGGCCGCAACCTCGACAAGATCGGCCAGCACGCCCAGGACACCGCGGAGCTGTCGTTCAGCGACGTGCGGGTGCCCAAGGAGAACCTGCTGGGCGGGGAGAACCAGGCGTTCCTGCACCTGATGACCAATCTGGCGCAGGAGCGGCTGGCCATCGCCGTCTCCGGGATCGCCGCCGCCGAGTCGGTGCTGGAGCTGACCACCGAGTACGTCAAGCAGCGCGAGGCGTTCGGCCGCCCGCTTTCCAAGCTCCAGCACGTCCGCTTCGAGATCGCGGAGATGGCCACCGAGTGCGCCGTCACCCGCTCCTTCATCGACCGCTGCATCACCGAGCACGGTGCCGGCGGCCTCGACCCGGTCCACGCCTCCATGGCCAAGTGGTGGGCGACCGAACTGCAGAAGCGCGTCGCGGACCGCTGCCTGCAACTGCACGGCGGATACGGCTACATGGCCGAGTACCGGGTCGCGAAGGCGTTCACCGACGGCCGCATCCAGACCATCTACGGCGGCACCACGGAGATCATGAAGGAGATCATCGGCCGTTCCCTGCTCGCCTGATCCCCCGACCGGTCCCCGGAACCCCCATCCCCGAAAGGCACCCGACGTGAGTCCCGAAGCGTATGTGTTCGACGCCATCCGCACCCCGCGCGGCCGCGGCAAGGCCAACGGCGCGCTGCACGGCACCAAGCCGATCGACCTGGTCGTCGGCCTCATCCACGAGATCCGCCGCCGGTTCCCGAACCTGGACCCGGCCGCCATCGACGACATCGTGCTGGGCGTCGTCGGCCCGATCGGCGACCAGGGCTCCGACATCGCCAAGATCGCGGCGATCGCCGCCGGGCTGCCCGACACCGTCGCGGGCCTGCAGGAGAACCGCTTCTGTGCCTCGGGCCTGGAGGCGGTCAACCTGGCGGCGGCCAAGGTGCGTTCCGGCTGGGAGGACCTGGTGCTGGCCGGCGGCGTGGAGTCCATGTCGCGCGTCCCGCTGGGCACCGACGGCGGCGCCTGGGCGATGGACCCGATGACCAACTTCGAGACCGGCTTCGTCCCGCAGGGCGTCGGCGCCGACCTCATCGCCACCATCGAGGGCTTCTCCCGCCACGACGTCGACTCCTTCGCGGCCCTGTCGCAGGAGCGGGCCGCCGAGGCGTGGAAGGACGGCCGCTTCGCCCGCTCCGTCGTCCCGGTCGTGGACCGCAACGGCCTGACGGTCCTGGACCACGACGAGTTCATCCGCCCCGGCACCACCGCCGAGACCCTCGCCGCGCTCAAGCCGTCCTTCGCGATGATCGGCGAGGCGGGCGGGTTCGACGCGGTGGCGCTGCAGAAGTACCACTGGGTCGAGAAGATCGACCACGTGCACCACGCGGGCAACTCCTCGGGCATCGTCGACGGCGCGGCGCTCGTCGCGATCGGCAACCGGGAGACCGGCGAGCGCTACGGGCTGACCCCGCGCGCCCGTATCGTCTCGGCCGCCGTCTCCGGCGCCGACCCGACGATCATGCTGACCGGTCCCGCGCCGGCCGCCCGCAAGGCGCTGGCCAAGGCGGGCCTGACCATCGGCGACATCGACCTGGTGGAGATCAACGAGGCGTTCGCCGCCGTCGTGCTGCGCTTCGTGCGCGAGATGGGCCTGAGCCTGGACAAGGTGAACGTCAACGGCGGCGCCATCGCCATGGGCCACCCCCTCGGCGCGACCGGCGCGATGATCCTGGGCACCCTCATCGACGAACTGGAACGGCGTGATCTGCGCTACGGCCTGCTGACGCTGTGCGTGGGCGGCGGCATGGGCATCGCCACCGTCATCGAACGCGTCTGACACCCGTCCGACCCCCTTACGGAGACCTTGAGATGAGCGAGTCCACCACCATCCGCTGGGAGCAGGACGGGACCGACGGCATCGTCACCCTGATCCTCGACGACCCCAACCAGTCCGCCAACACCATGAACGCGGCCTTCGCCGACTCCCTGGACGCCGTCCTGGACCGGCTGGAGGCCGAGGCCGACAGCGTGCGGGGCGTCATCATCACCTCCGCGAAGAAGACCTTCTTCGCCGGCGGCGACCTGCGCGACCTGATCCGCGCCACCCCCGAGAACGCCGCCGACGTCTTCGCCGGCTCGATGCGCATCAAGGGCCGGCTGCGCCGCCTGGAGACCCTCGGCAAGCCCGTCGTCGCCGCGATCAACGGCGCCGCGCTGGGCGGCGGCTACGAGATCGCGCTCGCCTGCCACCACCGGATCGCCCTGGACGCCCCCGGCTCCAAGATCGGCCTGCCCGAGGTCACCCTCGGGCTGCTGCCCGGCGGGGGCGGCGTGGTGCGCACGGTCCGGCTGCTCGGCATCGCGGACGCGCTGCTCAAGGTGCTGCTGCAGGGCCGGCAGTACGCCCCGCGGCAGGCGCTGGAGGCGGGCCTGATCCACGAGGTCGCCACCGACCGTGACGCGATGCTGGCGGGCGCCCGCGCGTTCATCGACGCCAACCCGCAGGTCCAGCAGCCCTGGGACGTCAAGGGGTACAAGATTCCCGGCGGCACCCCCAAGAGCCCGGCGTTCGCCGCGAACCTGCCGGCCTTCCCGTCCAACCTGCGCAAGCAGCTGGCCGGCGCCCCCTACCCGGCGCCGCGCAACATCCTGGCCGCCGCCGTCGAGGGCTCCCAGGTCGACATCGACACCGCACTGGCGATCGAAGGCCGGTACTTCACCGAGCTGGCCTGCGGCCCCATCTCGAAGAACATGATCCAGGCGTTCTTCTTCGACCTGCAGGCCGTCAACTCCGGCGCCAACCGCCCGCAGGGCATCGACCCGCGCCCGGT
Source organism: Streptomyces sp. NPDC006733 (assembly GCF_040636125.1). Taxonomy (NCBI): domain Bacteria; kingdom Bacillati; phylum Actinomycetota; class Actinomycetes; order Kitasatosporales; family Streptomycetaceae; genus Streptomyces; species Streptomyces sp. NPDC006733. The sequence goes on from NZ_JBEYJD010000033.1 coordinate 41,410, forward strand.
CACCAAGGTCGCCGTCCTGGGAGCCGGGATGATGGGCGCCGGGATCGCCTACTCCTGCGCCCGCGCCGGCATCGAGGTGGTGCTCAAGGACGTGTCCGCCGAGGCCGCCGAGCGCGGCAAGGCGTACTCGGCCGCCCTGCTGGACAAGGCCCTCGCCCGCGGCCGCACCACCGAGGCCAAGCGCGACGAGCTGCTGGCCCGCATCACCGCGACCGGCGACCCGCAGGACCTCGCGGGCTGCGACGCCGTCATCGAGGCGGTCTTCGAGGACCCGTCTCTCAAGCACAAGGTCTTCCAGGAGATCGAGGACATCATCGCCCCCGACGCCCTGCTGTGCTCCAACACCTCGACGCTGCCGATCTCGCTGCTCGCCGAAGGCGTCAAGCGCCAGCAGGACTTCATCGGCCTGCACTTCTTCTCGCCGGTCGACAAGATGCCGCTGGTGGAGATTATCAAGGGCGGGCGCACCAGCCAGGAGGCGCTGGCCCGCGCCTTCGACCTGGTGCGGCAGATCCGCAAGACCCCGATCGTCGTCAACGACTCCCGCGGCTTCTTCACCTCGCGCGTCATCGGCCACTTCATCAACGAGGGCGTCGCGATGATCGGCGAGGGGCTCGACCCGTCCTCCGTCGAGCAGGCCGCCGCCCAGGCCGGCTACCCCGCCAAGGTGCTCTCGCTGCTGGACGAGCTGACCCTCACGCTGCCGCGCAAGATCCGCGCGGAGTCGCAGCGCGCCATCGAGGCCGAGGGCGGCACCTGGCAGACCCACCCGGCCGAGGTCGTCCTGGACCGGCTGATCGACGAGTTCGGCCGCACCGGCCGCAGCGGCGGCGGCGGCTTCTACGACTACGAGGACGGCAAGCGGACCCGGCTGTGGCCCGGACTGCGCGAGCACTTCGCCCGGCCCGACGCGCGGATCCCGTTCCGGGACATGCAGGAGCGGATGCTGTTCGCCGAGGCGCTGGACACCGTCCGGCTGATCGAGGAGGGCGTGCTGACCTCCGTCGCGGACGCCAACATCGGCTCCATCATGGGCATCGGCTTCCCGGCCTGGACCGGCGGCGTCCTGCAGTACATCAACGGCTACGAGGGCGGCCTGCCCGGCTTCGTGGCCCGCGCCGGCGAGCTGACAGCCGCGTACGGCGAGCGCTTCACGCCGCCCGCGCTGCTGGTGGCGAAGGCCGAGCGGGGCGAGACCTTCACGGACGCCTGAGCGGCGCGCACGGGCCCCGGCCTCAGTCCTTCGCGGACGAGGCCGAGGCCCGCAGCTCCTCCGCCAGCGACCGCTGGAAGGCCGTCACCAGCGCCTGGACCAGGACCGGCTGGATGTACTCGGTGAGCGAGCGCATCCGGGCGGTCTCCTCCGGGCCCGGGTCCGCGTCCAGGTACGGCTGCCAGACCTGCTCGCGGAAGAGCTTCTGCAACTCGTGCGCGACGGCCCGGGTGTGCTTGAGCACGATCTCGCGGGTGGCCAGCACCGTCTCCAGCGGGATCGGCACGTCCAGCAGCCGCACCCCCAGGTGCAGCATCGCCGGGTTGACCAGGAAGACCTCCGGGCGGTCGGTGCGGTCCAGCACGCCCATCGCCGACAGCCGGTCCACGTCGTGGTCGGTCAGCGCCCGGCCGGCCCGGCGCTCCAGCTGCGCGCGCAGCGTCTCCTCGGCGGAGTCCGGCACCCAGGCGGCGACCAGCGCCCGGTGCATCGCCAGGTCCTCCGCCGTGATGTCCGGCGGAAGTTGCAGCAGGTAGCGCTCGATCGCCGCCAGCGTCAACCCCTGGTGCTGCAGTTCCTCGATCAGCGACAGCCGCGCCAGGTGCTCGGGCCCGTAGAGCCCGACCCGCCGCGGACCCAGCACGGGCGGCGGCAGCAAGCCCTTGCTGCTGTAGAAACGAAGGGTACGGACGGTCACCCCGGCCCGCGCCGCCAGTTCGTCGACGGTGAGGTCGTCCGGCTGGATCAGGGACTGCGTCATGCGCTGCGCCTCGCTTCCGTCGGTACCCCGATGCCGCCCCTGGTCGATTCGGCGGATCGTGCACAACAGTATTGCTGTCTCAGCGATGGTGTGAAAGCTTGCGGTGCCCGCACTCCGCCAGGTTCCAGGAGACCGGCCGCCGGGCCGGGCCAGGAGGTCGTCATGCCCACGATCCTGCGACTCCCCGCCGAACCGTCCGAGATCACCCTCCCCGCGCTGCTGCTGCGCAACGCCGAGGACCACGGGGACCTCCCCGCGCTGTCCTGGCGCACCGCCGACGGCACCGGCTGGACCACCCTCACGTGGTCCGAGGTGCGCCGCAAGGTGGCCGTCCTGGCCTCCGGCTACGCCGCGATCGGCGTGGAGCGCGGCGAGCACGTCCTGCTGATGATGGCCAACCGCGCCGAGCACTGGCTCTCCGACCTCGCCCTGGTGCACCTGGGCGCGGTGCCGGTCTCCGTCTACGGCACCGCCGCCCCCGAGCAGATCGGCCACATCGCCCGCCACAGCAGGGCCCGGCTGGCGGTCGTGGAGTCGGCGCGCGAGGCCGCCCGCTGGGAGCCGCTCCTCGACGAGCCGCACACCCGGCTGCGGCGACTGGTCGTGGTGGAGCCGGGGCAGGCGGGCCCGCACCTCGCCTACTCCTCCATCGCCGCGCAGGGCGTCCGGCTCTACGACGCCGACGCCTTCGACAAAGGCTGGCGCGCGGTGGACGCGGCCGACCCGCTCACCGTCGTCTACACCTCGGGCACCACCGGCGACCCCAAGGGCGTCGTGATCTCGCACCGCAACGTGCTGCTCAACGGCATCGCGCTGGACCGTGTCGCGGACTTCCCCGGCCACGCCGCGCACATCTGCTACCTGCCGTTCGCCCACATCGCCGAGCGCATGCTCGGCATCTACCTGCCGGTCTTCCGGGCCGCGCACGTGCACCTGTGCGCCGACCCGCAGGCCGTCGCCGCGACCGCGCGGGAGCTGCACCCGGTGCAGTTCTTCGGGGTGCCGCGGGTCTGGGAGAAGCTCACCTCCGCGGTACGGGCCGCCCTCGACCGGCTGCCCGCCGAGCAGCGCGCCGCCGTCGAGGCTGCCGCGGAGACCGCGCGCGCCGTCGTGCGGTGCCGCGAGAGCGGCCAGGAGCCCGCACCGGAGCTGGCGGCGGCCTTCGCCGAGGCCAAGGCGCGGGTGCTCGACCCGGTGCTGGCCCTGGCCGGCTTCGAGCGGCTGGTCTGGACGGGCAGCGCCGCCGCCCCGATGCCCGTCGACATCCTCAGGTTCTGGGCCGGCTTCGGCCTGGTCATCGTCGACGCGTGGGGGCTGACCGAGACGACCGGCGTCGTCACCACCAACAGCCCCGACGCCTTCCGCTTCGGCTCCGTCGGGCGCCCGCTGGACGGCGTGGAGATCCGCACCGGGCAGGACGGCGAGATCCTGGTGCGCGGGCCGATCGTGTGCTCCGGTTACCTGCGGCCGGACGGCACGGTGGCGCCCGCCACCGACGCCGACGGCTGGTTCGCCACCGGTGACGTCGGCCGGATCGACGCCGACGGCTACCTGTGGATCACCGATCGCAAGAAGGAGATCATCGTGCTCTCCTCGGGCAAGAACGTCGCCCCCGCCGCGGTCGAGAACGCCCTCAAGGAGCACCCGCTGATCGGCCAGGCCCTGGTGCACGGCGACGGCCGCCCCTACCTCGTCGCCCTGCTCGTCCCCGACCCCGAGCCGGCCGCCGCCCTCGCCGACCGGGACGGCCCCGAGGCGCTGCGTGCCGGGATCGCCGCCGCGGTCGCCGCCGCCAACGCGCGGCTGAGCCGGCCCGAGCAGATCAAGCGCTACCACGTCCTGGCCGACGAGTGGGGACCCGGCACCGGGGAGCTCACCCCGTCGCTCAAGCTGAAGCGCCGGGTGATCCGCAGTACGTACGCTGAGGAGATCGATTCCCTGTACGAGGAGTAGGCCCGTGCCCCACCGGCTGCTGCGCACGGCCCTCTGCGGGCTGCTCCTCGTGACCGGGTGCGCGGCGGGCGGCCCCTCCGGGTCCCCGTCGCCGCCGGCCGCGGACAGTACCTCCGGCGTCGGCGATCCGCTGTTCCCGCTGGCGGGCAACGGCGGGTACGACGTCACGCACTACGGGCTCGACCTGGCCTACGACCCCGCGACCGGGCTGCTGCGCGGCACCGCGCGGATCACCGCCCGCGCCGCGCGCGCCCTGCCGGCCTTCGACCTCGACCTGTCGGGCCTGACGGTCGGCGGGGTCACCGTCGACGGCGCCGCGGCCGACAGCTCCCGCGCCGGCACCGAACTGACCGTCCGGCCCGCCGCCGCCGTCGCGGCGGGCGCGCGGTTCGTCACCGTGGTGGAGTACTCCGGGGTCCCGGGCGTGATCAAGGACGCCGACGGCTCGCACGAGGGGTGGATCCGCACGGACGACGGGGCTGTCGCCCTGGGCGAGCCGCTCGGTTCGATGACCTGGTTCCCCGGCAACAACCACCCCTCCGACAAGGCCGCCTACGACATCGCGGTGACCGTGCCCGAAGGCCTGACCGCGGTGTCCAACGGGGAGCCGGCCGGCACCGCCACCGCCGGCGGCCGGTCCACCTTCCGCTGGCACAGCGCCGAGCCGATGGCGAGCTACCTGGCGACCGTCGCCATCGGCGAGTTCCGGGTGACCCGTGCGACCACCGCCTCGGGCCTGCCGGTGTACGTCGCCGTCGATCCCCGCGAGGCGGCCGACACCGGCGTGCTGCGCGAGATCCCGCGGATCCTGGAGTGGGAGAGCGGGCTTTTCGGCCCCTACCCCTTCTCCTCCGCCGGCGCCATCGTGGACCGCGTCGACGACGACGCCGTCGACTACGCGCTGGAGACCCAGACCAAGCCGGTGTTCCCCGCCGACGCCAGGGGCACCACGCTGGACGGACCGACCCTGGTGCACGAGATGGCGCACCAGTGGTTCGGCAACTCCGTCACACCCCGCACCTGGCAGGACATGTGGCTCAACGAGGGCTTCGCCACCTACGCCGAGTGGCTGTGGGACGAGCAGCACGGCGGGGACAGCGCCCAGCGGCACTTCGACGCCGCCTACCAGGACGACGCCCAGTGGGCGTTCCCGCCGGCCGACCCCGGCCGGCCGGAGCACCTGTCCGACGAGCCGGTCTACGGGCGCGGCGCGATGGTCCTGCACAAGGTGCGGCAGGCGGTGGGGGACCTGCGGTTCTTCGCCCTGCTGCGCGGCTGGGCCGTCGAACACCGGGGCGGCAACGTCGACTCCGCCCGGTTCACGGCCTGGTGCGAGCAGCGGACGGGCGTGGACCTCAAGGACCTGTTCGCCCGCTGGCTGTACGGCGACGGCCGCCCGCCCGCCTAGACGGTCGGAGCCGGGTCGCGCAGCGGGGCGCCGACCTCGTGCATGTGGCTCAGCGCCTGCGCGTACGAGTCGAGCAGCCCGGTCTCGGTGTAGCGCACGCCCAGCGCGGCGCAGTGGGCGCGCACCAGCGGCTGGGTCAGGCGCAGGTGCGGACGGGGCATGTTCGGGAACAGGTGGTGCTCGATCTGGTAGTTCAGCCCGCCGAGGAACCAGTCGGTGACCAGGCCGCCGCGCACGTTGCGCGAGGTGAGGACCTGGCGGCGCAGGTGGCCCCAGCGCGATCCCGGCTCCGGCATCTCCATGCCCTTGTGGTTCGGGGCGAAGGCGGAGCCCAGGTGCAGGCCGAACAGCGCGTGGTGCAGCAGGGCGAACGCGACGGCCTGACCGACCGGCATCGCGATCAGCAACAGGGAGACGTAGCCGACGAGATGGGCGGCCAGCAGCGCGCCCTCGACCCGGCGCTCGTCCGCGGGGCGGTTCTTGAGGCTCTGGAAGCTCGACACCTTCAGGGCGATGCCCTCCAGCAGCAGCATCGGGAAGAACAGCCGCGCCTGGTGCCGGGTGAGGAAGCGGGCGAAGCCCTGCCGCTCGACGGCCTGCGCGCGCGTCCAGACCAGGGCGCCCACCTCGACGTCCGGGTCCTTCTCGATGTGGTTGGGGTTGGCGTGGTGGCGGTTGTGCTTGTCGTTCCACCAGCCGTAGCTCATCCCGAGCAGCAGGTTGGCGTGCACCAGGCCGATCAGCCGGTTGCGGTCCCGGCTGCGGGCGATCTGCTGGTGCCCGGCGTCATGGCCGAAGAACGCCGTGCGGGCGCCGAAGACCGCGGCCGGCAGGGCGAGCAGCAGCACCAGCCAGGAACCGCCGAGCAGCAGCACCCCGCTCCATATCGCGCCCAGCGCGGCCAGATTCAGGGCGATCGCGGCGGCGTAGTACCCGGGGCGGCGCTTGAAGAGCCCGTGCTCCTTGACGTCCCGCAGCAGTGGGGCGAAATCGCTGCCCGCCGGACAGGCGGCCTCGGAGGCGTCCGTGTCGGGGGCTGGGAGAGTGCTGACGGGGGGCATGGGTGCTCCTCGGTACTGGCGTGCGGAATCCGTGGTTCGAACCTACGGATCAGCGGCCCGGAGCAGCCATGGCGGCATCACCCCAACCGCTGGGGTGCCAAGCCCCCGGATATTCGGGGGCTAACCCCCGCACGGTCCTGCAAGTATGGGCCAGTGAACGTAAAATCAGACCACACAGCTCAGTGGGAGACCGTCACCCTGGCACCGGACCATCCGGAGGCCTACGCGCTGCTGCGGCGGTACTACACAGAGCTGGTCGTCCGGTACTACGGCCGGCCGACCACCGAGGCCGAGGTGGACGAGGTCCTGCTGGAGGAGCCCAGCGGCGACCTGGTCGCCCCCACCGGCCACTTCCTGGTCGCCCGCCGCGACGGCGCCCCGGTGGGGTGCCTGGGCCTGCGGGTGCTGGACCGGGACACCGCGGAGCTGACGCGGATGTTCGTGCGCGCCGACGCCCGGGGCCAGGGCGTCGCGGGCCGGCTGATAGCCGCGGGGGAACGCGCCGCCCGCGACGTCCTCGGCGCGTCCGCGCTGCGGCTCGACACGCGCAAGGACCTGGTGGAGGCCCGCGCGCTGTACGCCAAGCACGGATACCGCGAGATCCCCGCGTACAACGACAGCCAGTACGCCGACCACTGGTTCGAGAAGAAGCTGGTCTGAGCGATGCCGCACCCCTCCCGGAGCTTCGCCGGCGTCGAGGTCGTGCCGCTGTGCGACGCGGTCGGCCCGATGGGCCCGGCCCTGGCCCGCCCGCTGGGCGAGCTGTTCGGCGGCCCGGACCACCCGGTGTGGTCCCGGCCCGGCGCCCCGGACCCGGCGGGGGTGTGGCAGCTGCACTTCCACTGCTACCTGCTGCTCGGCCCCGGCGGCCGTACCGTCCTGGTCGACACCGGCCTCGGCGGCACCGACTCCCCGGCGGCGGCCTGGGCCCCGGTGCCGGGGCGGCTGATGGAGGAGCTGGCGGCGGTCGGCGCCGCGCCCGAGGACGTGGACACCGTCGTCCTGACGCACCTGCACAGCGACCACGTCAGCGGCAGCCTCGCCCCGGACGGCGCCACCCCCGCGTTCCCGGCCGCCCGCTACGTCGTCCAGCGCGCCGAGCTGCGGCAGCTGGACGCCGGGGCGGCCCGGGGCCCCGCCCCGGTGCTGAGCCGCGTCGTGGCGCCGCTGCGCGCGGCGGGACGGCTGGACGTCCTCGACGGGGCCCGCCTCCTGGCGCCCGGCATCCGGGCGGTCCCCGCCCCCGGCCACACGCCGGGCCACCAGTGCGTGACCGTCGGCGACGGGGCCCTGGTGCTCTCCGGCGACGTGCTGCACCACCCCGTCCAGCTCACCGACCCGACCGCCGCGTACCGGTACGACGACGACCCGGCGGCGGCGACGGCGACGCGCTCCCGGCTGCTGGACGAACTGCGCTCCGTGCACGGCACCTTGGCCACCGCGCACTTCCCCGAGCCGTTCACCACCCTGCGGCCGCACGCGGAGGACCCGGCCGCGCGGGCATAATGCCTGACAGAAGTCCAGCGGAGAGAGCAGGTTCAGCATCGTGACGATGTCTGTTGCAGGGTCGGTCGGTCCGTCGGTCGAGCGCAGGATCGCCGAGGAACTCGGCGTACGGCAGGCGCAGGTGCAGGCCGCCGTCGACCTGCTGGACGGCGGCGCCACGGTGCCGTTCATCGCCCGCTACCGCAAGGAAGCCACCGGCACGCTCGACGACGCGCAGCTGCGCACCCTGGAGGAGCGGCTGCGCTACCTGCGGGAGCTGGACGAGCGGCGGGCCGCGATCCTGGAGGCCGTCGAGGCGCAGGGCAAGCTCGACGACGCGCTGAAGGCGCAGATCCTGGCCGCCGACTCCAAGGCGCGGCTGGAGGACATCTACCTGCCCTTCAAGTCCAAGCGGCGCACCAAGGCCCAGATCGCCCGCGAGGCGGGCCTGGAGCCGCTGGCGGACGCGCTGCTGGCCGACCCGGGCCTGGACCCGCAGACGACGGCCGCCGGCTACGCCGACAGCGGCAAGGGCGTCGAGGACGCGGCCGCCGCGCTGGAGGGCGCCCGCGCCATCCTCACCGAGCGGTTCTCCGAGGACGCCGACCTCGTCGGCGAACTGCGCACCCGGATGTGGTCCAAGGGCCGGCTGGTGGCCAAGGTCCGCGAGGGACGCGAGGAGGCGGGGGCCAAGTTCTCCGACTACTTCGACTTCACCGAGCCCTTCGCCAAGCTCCCCTCGCACCGGGTGCTGGCCATGCTGCGCGGTGAGAAGGAGGACGTCCTCGACCTCACCCTGGAGCCCGAGGAGCCCACCGAGGGCCCCAGCAGCTACGAGCGCGCCATCGCCCACCGCTTCGGCGTGGCCGACCGGGGGCGGCCCGGCGACCGCTGGATGGCCGACACCGTGCGCTGGGCCTGGCGCACCCGCTTCCTGGTCCGGCTCGGCATCGACCTGCGCGGGCAGCTGCGCCAGGGCGCCGAGGACGAGGCCGTGCGGGTCTTCGCCTCCAACCTGCGCGACCTGCTGCTGGCCGCACCCGCCGGCACCCGGGCCACGATGGGCCTCGACCCGGGCTTCCGTACCGGTGTGAAGGTCGCCGTCGTCGACGCCACCGGCAAGGTCACCGCCTTCGAGACGATCTACCCGCACGTGCCGCGCAACAAGTGGGACGAGTCGATCGCCACCCTCGCCAAGCTCGCCCGCGAGCATTCCGTGGACCTGATCTCGATCGGCAACGGCACGGCGTCGCGCGAGACCGACAAGCTCGCCGCCGACCTGATCCGGCTGCACCCGGACCTGAAGCTGACCAAGGCCGTGGTCTCCGAGGCCGGCGCGTCGGTCTACTCCGCCTCCGCCTACGCCTCGGCGGAACTGCCGGAGCTGGACGTCTCCATCCGCGGCGCCGTCTCCATCGCCCGGCGGCTGCAGGACCCGCTCGCCGAGCTCGTCAAGATCGACCCCAAGTCCATCGGTGTCGGCCAGTACCAGCACGACCTGTCGGAGCTGAAGCTGTCGCGTTCGCTGGACGCGGTGGTCGAGGACTGCGTCAACGGTGTCGGCGTCGACGTCAACACCGCCTCCGCACCGCTGCTGCGCCGGGTCTCGGGCATCACCGAGGGGCTGGCGGGCAACATCGTCGCCCACCGCGACGCCAACGGGCCCTTCCGCACCCGCAAGGCGCTCAAGGACGTCGCCCGGCTCGGCCCGAAGGCGTACGAGCAGTGCGCGGGCTTCCTGCGCATCCCCGGCGGCGACGACCCGCTGGACTCCTCCAGCGTGCACCCCGAGGCGTACCCGGTGGTGCGCCGGATCAGCGCCACGGCCAAGACCGACATCCCGTCGCTGATCGGCAACGGCGCCGTGCTGCGGACGCTGAAGCCGCAGGACTTCGTCGACGACTCCTTCGGGCTGCCGACCGTCACGGACATCCTCGCCGAGCTGGAGAAGCCCGGCCGCGACCCGCGCCCCGCCTTCAAGACCGCCACCTTCAAGGACGGCGTCGAGGAGATGAAGGACCTGCGGCCCGGGATGCTGCTGGAGGGTGTGGTCACCAATGTCGCGGCCTTCGGCGCCTTCGTCGACGTCGGCGTCCACCAGGACGGCCTGGTGCACGTCTCCATGATGTCGCAGAAGTTCGTCTCGGACCCCCGCGAGGTCGTCAAGTCCGGCGACATCGTGCGGGTGAAGGTCCTCGAGGTCGACATCCCCCGCAAGCGCATCTCGCTGACGCTGCGCCTGGAGGACGAGGCCACCGCGCGCGGCCCGCGCGACGACCAGCGCCCGGCCGGCGGCGGCGACCGCCGCGGCGGCCCGCCCCGCCAGGCGCGCGGCGGCCAGGGCGGCGGCCAGGGCGGCGGCCGGGGCGGCCGCGACGACCGCCGCGGCTCCGCCGCTCCGGCCCCCGGCGGCGCCATGGCCGACGCCCTGCGCCGCGCGGGCCTGGACCAGGGCAAGCGGGGACGCTGATCCGCTCCGCTGCACGGCCGGCGCGCGGGCGCCGGCCGTAGAGTGGGTCCCCGCCGGTGCCGGGAAACCTGGGGGTATGCCGTGGGACGCTTCGACCACTTGCGCGAGATCCGCCGGCTCGATCCGGAGCGCGACTTCCTGCGCATCTACCGCATCACCGCGACCCTGGAGTTCCCCTGGGACTTCGCACGTGCTCTGGAGCTCGCCCTCTACCGCACGTACGCGGTCCCCAGTATCGGCCGACTGCTCGCACAGACCGCCGAACTGACGGAGCGTTCGCAGAAGCGCTACGACGACACCGCGCTGCTGCTGGACGCCGTCGTCGAGCACGGCTTCGCGAGCGAGGACGGGCGGACCGCGATCCGCCGCATCAACCAGATGCACGGGCGCTACGACATCAGCAACGACGACCTGCGATACGTGCTGTGCACCTTCGTCGTCATGCCCAAGCGCTGGCTCGACACGTACGGCTGGCGGCGGCTGTCGCCGCACGAACTGCGCGCCACCGCCGCGTACTACCGCACCCTCGGCGCGCACCTGGGCATCAAGGACCTGCCGCGGACCTTCGAGGAGTTCGCGTCGCTCCTCGACGCGTACGAGGCCGAGCACTTCGGCTGGGACCCGGGCGGCCGCGCGGTCGCCGACGCGACCTTGGACCTGATGGCGTCCTGGTACCCGGCCCCGTTCGCCCCGCCGGCCCGCGCCGCCGCCCGCGCACTGCTCGACGACCCGCTGCTGCGCGCCTTCCGCTACGCGCGGCCGTCACCGGCGACCAGGGCCGCGGTGCGTGGCGCGCTGCGGCTGCGGGGGAGGGCGGTGCGATTGCTGCCGCCGCGCCGCACGCCCCACTACGCCCGCCAGAACCCGGAGATCAAGGGGTACCGGGACGGCTACGACGTGGCGGAGCTGGGCACCTTCGGGCCGGGCGGCTGCCCGGTGCCGCACGGCCGCGCCGGGCGCACGGGCCCCGGCTGAACCGGAAGTTGTCTCGTATCCCCCTTCTGTCATGGCGGGTACAACCGCTACGGTCCGCCCGTGCTCATACATGCGCGGGGAACCCGCACCCAATGGATATCCGCCGTGGTGGCAGTACTCGCCGCCCTGGCCGCCGTACTCACCGCACCGACCGCCGCGCACGCGAACGGCCGGGATGCCGGGACGGTACGGCAAGGACTGAGCCAACCCGACTACTCCTACGCCGACGCCATCCGCGAATCGGTGTGGGTGGACACCGGACTGGACGGCGACGAGGACGGCAGGGCCGACCGCGTCGCCGTCGACATCGTCCGGCCCGGTGAACCCGCCAAGGCCGGCCGGAAGATCCCGGTGATCATGGATGCCAGCCCCTACTACTCCTGCTGCGGCCGCGGCAACGAAGGCCAGTTGAAGACGTACGACGCCAGCGGCCGCATCGTGCAGGCACCGCTGTTCTACGACAACTACTTCGTCCCGCGCGGCTACGCCGCCGTCCTGGTCGACCTGGCGGGCACCAACCGCTCCGACGGCTGCGTCGACGTCGGCGGCCGCTCCGACATCCAGTCGGCCAAGGCGGTCGTCGACTGGCTGAACGGCCGCGCCAAGGGGTACAGCACCCGGGCCGGGGGAGAGCCGGTCAAGGCGAGCTGGACCACCGGCGCCGTCGGGATGATCGGCAAGAGCTGGGACGGGACCATCGCCAACGGGGTCGCCGCCACCGGCGTGCGCGGTCTGAAGACCATCGTGCCGATCAGCGCGATCAGCTCCTGGTACGACTACTACTTCCACCAGGGCGCTCCGCTGCAGGACGGCCCCGAGTGGCTGTCGGACGCGGTCGAGAGCCCCGACGCCCAGGCGCACTGCGCCGCCCAGCAGCAGAAGATCATCGACGGTTCGCCGCGCACCGGTGACTGGACCCCGTTCTGGACCGAGCGCGACTACGTCAAGGACGCGGCGAACGTCCGGGCCAGCGTCTTCGCCGTCCACGGCATGCAGGACCTCAACGTCCGCACCAAGCACTTCGGGCAGTGGTGGGACGCCCTCGCCGCCAAGGGTGTCGAGCGCAAGGTCTGGCTGTCGCAGACCGGGCACGTCGACCCCTTCGACACCCGCCGCACCACCTGGGTGCCCACCTTGCAGCGCTGGTTCGACCACTACCTGCTGGGCGTCCGCAACGGCATCGAGCGCGAGCCGATGGCCGACATCGAACGCACGCCCGACCACTGGACCACCGACCGCGTCTGGCCGCCGGCCGCGACGGCCGGCACCCGGTTGAACCTGCGCGCCGGCACCGCCCCCGGCGTCGGCACCCTCGGGACGAAGCCCGCCACGCCCGGCAGCACCGCGTCGTTCACCGACGACCCGGCGCTGTGGGAGGAGGACTGGGCCGCGCAGCCCGACGCCGCGAACCCGGCGAGGACGTCCTTCACCACCGGGGTCCTCACCAAGGACCTGCGGCTGTCCGGCAACGGCACGGTCACCGTCACCGCGACCTCCTCGACCACCAGCGCGCACCTGTCGGCGGTGCTGGTCGACCTCGGTCCCGCGACCATCAGGAACTACCTGGGATCCGGTGAGGGCATCAAGACGCTCGCCACCCGTTCCTGCTTCGGGCAGAGCACGGCCGGGGACAGCGCCTGCTTCCTCGACACGGCGGCGGACACCACCACCGTGGACCACACCGTCTTCAGCCGTGCCTGGGCCGACCTCGGCCACTACGCGTCGCTGAGCCACGGCGTGCCGCTGGTCCCGGGCAAGCCGTACACGATCACCCTGAAGCTGGCCGCCACCGACCACGTGGTCCCGGCCGGCCACCGGCTCGCCGTCATCGTCGCGGGGACCGACGGCGGACTGATCCTGCCCGCCGACACCACCCCGAAGATCACCGTCGACCTGGCCCGCTCCGGGGTGGACCTGCCGCTCGTCGGCGGCTACCGCGCGCTGCGGACCTCCGCCGCCGCGGTGCCGCCGCAGGCCCGTGGCCTGCGGGTGCCGGCCGCCCCGCGCCCGTCCCTCGACGGGCTGCCCGCGGCGGCGCGGCTGCGCTGACCGCGCGCGGTCCCCGTTCCCGGCCGGCGGCGTTCCGGCCGGGACGGGGAATCGTGTCATGACGGGCACCGGGCTCCTCGTAGACTGCCCGGATGACTGCTGCTGCCCTCGACGAGACGTCCGAGACGAGCGACGCGCTGCGCGTCCTGCACCGTGTGTTCGGCTACGGGTCGTTCAGAGGCGCGCAGCAGGAGATCATCGATCATGTGGTGGGCGGCGGTGACGCGCTCGTCCTCATGCCGACCGGTGGCGGCAAGTCGCTCTGCTACCAGATCCCCGCGCTGGTGCGCGACGGTGTCGGCGTCGTCATCTCCCCGCTGATCGCCCTCATGCAGGACCAGGTCGACGCGCTCACCGCGCTCGGTGTGCGGGCGGGCTTCCTCAACTCCACCCAGGACATGGACGAGCGGCGGTCGGTCGAGGCGGCCTTCGTCGCCGGGGAGCTGGACCTGCTGTACCTGGCGCCCGAGCGGCTGCGCTCCGAGCAGACGCTGCGGCTGCTGGACCGCGGTACGGTCTCGCTGTTCGCGATCGACGAGGCGCACTGCGTCGCCCAGTGGGGCCACGACTTCCGGCCCGACTACCTGATGCTCTCCGCCCTGCACGAGCGCTGGCCGAAGGTGCCGCGCATCGCGCTGACGGCGACGGCCACCGAGGCCACCCACGGCGAGATCGCGTCCCGGCTGAACCTCCAGGACGCCCGGCACTTCGTGGCGAGCTTCGACCGCCCGAACATCCAGTACCGGATCGCCCCCAAGGACGACCCGAAGAAGCAGCTGCTGGAGCTGCTGCGCACCGAGCACCCCGGCGACGCCGGCGTCGTGTACTGCCTGTCGCGGGCCTCGGTGGAGAAGACCGCCGAGTTCCTGGTCGGCAAGGGCATCGACGCGGTGCCGTACCACGCGGGGCTCGACGCGCGGGTGCGGGCGGCGAACCAGTCGCGGTTCCTGCGCGAGGACGGGGTGGTCGTCGTCGCGACCATCGCGTTCGGTATGGGCATCGACAAGCCGGACGTGCGGTTCGTCGCCCACCTGGACCTGCCCAAGTCCGTCGAGGGCTACTACCAGGAGACCGGCCGTGCCGGGCGGGACGGGCTGCCGTCGACGGCCTGGCTGGCGTACGGGCTCCAGGACGTCGTCCAGCAGCGCAAGATGATCGAGACGTCGGAGGGCGACGAGGCGCACCGCCGCCGGCTGGGCACCCACCTCGAAGCGATGCTGGCGCTGTGCGAGACCGTCGAGTGCCGCCGGGTGCGGCTGCTGGACTACTTCGGCCAGCAGAGCACGGCGTGCGGGAACTGCGACACGTGCCTGACCCCGCCGGAGGCGTGGGACGGCACCATCCCCGCGCAGAAGCTGCTCTCGACGGTGCTGCGGCTGGAGCGCGAGCGGCGCCAGAAGTTCGGCGCCGGCCAGATCATCGACATCCTGCTCGGCAAGAAGACGGCGAAGGTCATCCAGTTCGACCACGACACGCTGTCGGTGTTCGGCATCGGCACCGAGCTGGGGGTCTCCGGCTGGCGCGGGGTGGTCCGCCAGCTGCTGGCGCAGGGGCTGCTGGCCGTCGAGGGCGACTACGGCACGCTGGTGCTGACCGAGGCGAGCGGCGAGGTGCTCGGCCGCAAGCGCGAGGTGCTGCTGCGGCGGGAGCCGGAGAAGTCGGCCCGGGCCGAGAAGTCGTCCAGGTCGTCCCGCAAGTCCGCCCCCGTGGACCTGCCCGAGGAGCTGCTGCCGGTGTTCGAGCGGCTGCGCGCCTGGCGCGCGGCCAGCGCGAAGGAGCAGGGCGTGCCCGCGTACGTGATCTTCCACGACGCGACATTGCGGGAGATCGCCACGGCGGCCCCCGCGGACCTGGCGGCGCTCGGCACGATCAGCGGGGTCGGGGAGAACAAGCTGGCCAAGTACGGCCGGCAGATCCTGGACACGCTCTCGGGCACGGAGCGCGAGCCGGAGGCGCCGGACACCCCGGAGGACTTCGGCGACGTGGCCGAGCCCGAGGACGCGGAGGACCCGGCGGGGGAGCCCGACCCGGAGTTCTAACAGCCCGCAGTCAGCCGCCGGACCCGCGGGAGGTGCCGGCGGCCGCGTGCGCGGGCACGGCCCAGCGCGGGGGGCCGTCCGGGGCCGACGCGGTGACGAGCTTGGCGAGCAGCAGCCACACCACGAGCGCCACCACGAGCAGGACGGCCGAGGCGGTGTCGTGGCCGGCCAGCCGCAGGCCGACCGAGACGACCGCGGTGGCCATCGCGGCCCCGCCGGCGGCGGGGGAGCGGCCGGACCACCAGCGCCGCGCCGCCGGATGGTGCCTCACGGGCCGCTCAGTAGCGCAGGACGAGCGCGACCCGTCCGTCGTCGCTGAGCGAGTCGTCGGGCACGAAGCGGACCTCGGTCTCCTTGTCCAGGGCGGCCTCGATGAGCTGGTCGACGACGTCCTCCTCGACGCCGTCGGCCGCGGTGCCGCCGTCGACGGGCACCAGGTGCCCGTCCTGGATCCGGGCGGAGGCCTGGAAGTGCTCCTCGACCAGCAGCAGCGAGCCGCGGCCCTCGGTGACCGCCTGCCAGGCCTCGTCGAGACCGCCGGCGAAGCGGCGCTTGCCGCGCGCGGTGCCGAGCTCGTCCAGCGCCTCCGCGGTGCGCCGGGCGGTGTACTCCGCGATCACCGGCTGCAGCCGCTCCGCGAGCTCGTGGGCGGGCGCCTTGTCGAGCCCGGCGCGCTCCAGCCGGCCCACCAGGTCCTGCGGGTGCTGCGACAGCTCCGTCAGGAGCGCGACGGTGCTGGTCGTACCGACCAGGAAGACCGGCCGGCGCTCCTGGTCCAGGGCCTTGTCCAGGGCCGCGTCGACGGAGCGCAGGTACTGGCGCATCCGCTCGGTGCGCTGGTGGCCGGGGACGGAGCCGATGTTCGCGCCGGGGAGGGCGTCCTGCGGGTCCGGGATCTCGGGCCGGAGCGGGAAGCCGTGCCGCTCGACGGGCACCAGCCGGTCGCCGGAGCCCTCCCACAGGTGCGTCGCCTCCTCGGACACCACGAGCACCCAGTACGGGCGGGTGTACAGCCGCGCGGCGACGAGGTTGCGGGTCAGGAAGGTGTTGGCGAAGACGAGGCGCTCCTGGACCTCCACCGGGGAGGCCAGCTGCCAGATGTGCCGCTCCCCGGGAGCGAGCAGGACCAGCAGCCCGTCCTCCGGGGTGCGGAAGTCGACGTCCTGGGCGACCGCGTCGAGCTGGCTCTCCAGCTCGATCCGGTCGGCGCGCCCGACCTGCGGGTCCTCCGTGAGGCGCTTGCGGGCCTCTTCGAGGAGGTTGCGCAGCCGGATGGGGTCCTGCGCGTTCTCCGGCCGGTGCCGGTGGGTGGGCATCAGCAGCGAGACCGCCGGATAGGGCCGCGGCCTGCGCAGGCCTTCGAGGATCGCAGGGGTCAGTTCACTGGTGTGCATGCTCGCCCTCTCCACCTGCCCGCCGCGGGAGCGGGCGGATCCGTCCTACCAGGGGAACAGGCTTGGGGGCGGAGCGCGACTCGCGGAGCGCCGGACGGGCGCCGTTCGGCCACCGGCCCGGGCGCCGGCCGGGCGGAGAGCGGGCCGGATCCCGGTCAGGACCCCGGGCCGGTGGGGCGCCCGCGCCGTCCTACGCTGGAGCTTCGATCACTCTGCAGGAAGCGGTGCGCGATGCCCCAGCCCGGTCCGGTACCCGACCCAGCCGCTGCCTCGGCGTTCCCCGCCACCGGCCGCCGGGTGCTGGTCAGCGGCGCCTCGCGCGGGCTCGGCAGGGCGCTCGCCCAGGCGTTCGCGGCCAACGGCGACCGGGTGGCGGTGCACTACGGGTCGCGCCGCGAGGAGGCCGAGGAGACGCTGGCGGAGCTGCCCGGGACGGGTCACGTCCTGCTGGGCGCCGACCTCGCCGACCCGGCGGCGACGGCCGGGCTGGCGGCCGCGGCTGCGGACGCGCTGGGCGGCGGCATCGACGTACTGGTGAACAACGCGGCCGTCAACACCCCGCACCCGCCCGCGACCACCGGGTACGAGCAGTGGACGGACGCCTGGCAGCGGCATGTCGCCGTCAACCTGCTCGGCACGGCCAACCTCAGCCATCTCGCCGCGAACCTGATGATCGCCGCGGGCACCGGCGGCCGGATCGTCAACATCGGCTCGCGCGGTGCGTTCCGCGGCGAGCCGGACCATCCCGCCTACGGCGCGACGAAGGCGGCGGTGCACGCGCTGGGCCAGTCGCTGGCGGTCGCGCTCGCGCCGTACGGCATCGCCGTGGCGTCCGTGGCGCCCGGGTTCATCGAGACCGACCGCGTCGCCCACCGGCTGACCGGCGCCGGCGGCGACGCGATCCGGGCGCAGAGTCCGTTCGGCCGGGTCGCCGCGCCCGCCGAGATCGCCGCCGCCGCCCTGTGGCTCGCGTCGCCCGCCGCCCTGTGGGCCTCCGGGACCGTCCTGGACGTCAACGGCGCCTCTTACCTGCGGACTTGACGGGGTCGGGGGTGGTCACCGGACGGCGGTCGGGGCGGTGCGCCGACCGGTGCCGTTCCCCACTCGGCGCAGCCCAGCGGGCGATCCTTGTGACGGCCCCTCATGGTGGAGGCAAGGCCGCCGCACGAGCGGCCGGATCCACCGTTCGAGAGGCACCACCGTGACCGACAGCTTGCAAGATCTGCGCCGCTGCACCTTGGCGATCGATCTGGGGGCTGCACGGACCCGCATCTATGCGAAGCGCGCCGGACTGATCGTCGACGAACCGAGCCTGGTGGCGGTCGACATCCGCAACGGGCGGCTTGTCGCGGTCGGCGGCCTGGCCGAGCGCATGGCCGGCCGTACCGCCGAATACGTGCGCGTGGTCCGTCCGTTCTCCGGCGGAACCGTCGCCGACGTGGACATGGGCACCCTGATGCTGCGCCAGCTCCTCGGCGACAAGGCGCGCAGGGCCTGGCTGCGCCAGTCCAAACCGCGGATAGCGGCGGCCGTCCCCATCGGTGCCGGGCCGCAGGCGCGCCGGATCCTGTGCGAGACGCTGATGGAGCTCGGCGCCCGGCAGGTGGAACTGGTCCACGCCCCGCTCGCCGCCGCGGTGGGCTCCCTGATCCCGGTCGGACAGCCCGAAGGCAGCATGATCGTCATCTGCGGTGCCTCCGAGACCCAGGTGGCGGTGCTCTCCTTCGGCGGGATCATCGCCGGCGAGGTCCTGCCGGTCGGGGGGAACGCCATGGACGACGCGGTGCTCGAACACCTGCGGATCCACCACGACCTGATACTGCCGCACCAGGGGCTGCTGCCGCTGCACCAGGTGCTGTCCGAGTCGGCGGCGGAGCCCCAGGCGAGCACCGACGTGCACGGCAAGGACGTGTCGAGCGGGCTGGCCCGCTCGCTGAGCCTGGAGACCGCAGGGGTGCGGGACGCGATGCGCGACCCGCTCGCCGCGCTGGTCAGCGGCATCGGCCGGGTACTGCGGCGCTGCCCGCCCGACCTGGTGGTCGACATCGCCGACCGCGGGATCATCCTCACCGGCGGCAGCGCCGTCCTGCCCGGCCTGGACAACATGCTGGGCGCCGCGACCGGCATGCCGGTCCACATCACGAAGGATCCGGCGCTCTCCACGGTGCTGGGCCTGGGCATGATGATCGAGTCCGCCGAGGCGGCCGAACCCGTCGCCGCGGCGCCGGAAATCCGGCCGGAGGGCGCTGTACGGGCGGCGAGCCAGGAACTCGCATGACCGGCCGGTCGTACGGGGCGGCCCTGCCCATAGCATCCGGGGTACTCCCCGGGGTCGGGAGAGAGTGATGACCCTGGTGCCGGTTCTGGAGCGCGCGCGCCGCTGCACCGTCGCCGTGGACCTGGGAGCCGACAGGACCCGCGTGTACCTCCGGGGACACGGGCTGGTCGCCGACGAGCCCAGCGTCGTCGCGTTCGACACCGAGCGCGGCGAGGTGGTCGCGATCGGTACCACCGCGGAGCAGCTGACCGGCCGCACACCGGAGCACGTCGTCTTCATCAAGCCGGTGGCGGGCGGCATGGTGGTCGACGTCGAGATGGCGCGGCGCCTGCTGCGGCACGTGGCCGGGTCGAAGCTGCGCCGGGCGCGGCTGCGCACCCCGGTGCTCCGGGCGGCCCTGAGCCTGCCGCACGACGCCCCGCCGGTGGCGCGGCGCACCGCGTTCGAGACGCTGGCGGGGCTCGGCCTGCGCCGTGTCGAGCTGGTGGACTCGCTGCTCGCGGCGGCGGTGGGCTGCGGGCTGCCCGTGGAGTACCCGGAAGCGACCATGATCGTGCTGGCGAACGCGGACAGCACGCAGGTGGCGGTGCTCTCCATGGGCAATGTGGTGGCCTCCGAGACCGTGCCGGTGGGGAGCGACACCATCGACCGGGCGGTCGTGGAGTACTTCCGGGGCCATCACGAGCTGACGCCCTCGTACCAGACCGTGCAGTCGCTGCGCGAGGCGATCGGCCGCACCGTGACCGCCTCCGAGCCGGACGTCGAGCTGAACGGCCGGGACATCGTCAGCGGGCTGGCCCGTTCGGTGACGGCCGACGCCCAGGTGGCCCGGGACGCGATGGCGGGCCCGCTGCGCCCGATCCTCGACGGGGTCAGCATGGTCATGCGGCGCTGCCCGCCGGACCTGGTGGTCGACATCGCGGACAGCGGGCTGACGCTCGGCGGTTCGATCTCCCGGCTGCCGGGGCTGGACTCCCTGCTGCGGACGGCCACCGGACTGCGGGTGCAGATCGCCGAGCACCCGGACGGCTGTGTGGCGCGCGGGCTGGGCGCGATGATCGACGGCACGATCGCCCCGGCCCGCCAGAGCGTGCCGGTCAGGTAGCGGTCCCCGCGGAGGGCCCCCGGCACGAGCCGGGGGCCCTCCGCGTACCTCCGGGGCGCGGGCCGGCAAGGCACCCGTTCGCCGCCTGCCCGCGGACCCCGCGCCGGCCCGAGGGGCCGCGGCACGGGCGACCCGGAGCTTAAGAGCGCCTTATCCGGAACTCATCCTGGGCTCATCCGGGGCCGAGGCGGGCTCGATCCGGAACGCGCCCGGCACCGGTCGGGACCGGCCCCGGCACGCCCCGGTACTGGTCCGGACCGAACCCGCTCCACCCCTGACCAGGGGCGGAACCGGAGCCGGCGCCGATCGTCCGCGGGGCGGACCCGCGGCCCGTTCGGGGCCGGTCCGCGCGCATCCGGAACTGATCATCGAACTGCCCCTTGGCGTCCGTTCGTTGCGGTGCTTGAATACACCCGCCCGGTTAGGAAAGTTTCCTAACTAAGGCGTGGGCAACCTCCCGAGCCCCGAAGTGGCCGCCCCCCGGCCGGAAGCGGAGAGCACGTGAACGACCACCGCGCAGGACGATCCCGCAAGCGCCTGACCCTCCTCATAGCCACCGGACTGCTGGCGGCAGGCGCCACCCCCCTGGTGATCGCAGCCAACGGCAACGCCGCGACGCCCGTGGCCGCGCACAGTACCGCGGCCAAGGCAGCGGCCGTCGGCCTGGACGACGCGCACAAGAAGGACATCGCGATGCAGCTGGTGTCCAGCGCCGAGAACTCGTCGCTGGACTGGAAGTCGCAGTACAAGTACATCGAGGACATCGGCGACGGCCGCGGCTACACCGCCGGCATCATCGGCTTCTGTTCCGGGACCGGCGACATGCTGGACCTGGTCGAGCTGTACACCGACCGCAAGCCCGGCAACGTGCTCGCCAAGTACCTGCCCGCGCTGCGCAAGGTCAACGGCACCGAGTCGCACTCGGGCCTCGGCTCGGGCTTCGAGAGCGCCTGGAAGACCGCCGCCAAGGACACGGCCTTCCAGACCGCGCAGAACGACGAGCGTGACCGCGTCTACTTCAACCCGGCCGTCAAGCAGGCCAAGGCCGACGGCCTGCGGGCGCTGGGTCAGTTCGCCTACTACGACGCGATCGTGATGCACGGCCCCGGCACCGACAGCACCAGCTTCGGCGGCATCCGCAAGGCGGCGCTGAAGAAGGCCAAGACCCCCGCTCAGGGTGGAAACGAGACAACGTACCTCAACGCCTTCCTCGACGCCCGCAAGGCGGCGATGAAGACGGAGGAGGCGCACAGCGACACGAGCCGGGTCGACACCGAGCAGCGCGTCTTCCTGCAGAAGGGCAACCTCGACCTCAACCCGCCGCTGAGCTGGAAGGTCTACGGCGACAGCTACAACATCGCCAACTGATCCACGGCGGGGGCGGGCGGCGTCGCGGGCCACGCGGCGCCGTCCGTCCCAACAGCCGCTCCGCGTGCGCCCCTTGTGGTGGCCAAAACCTTCCGTCTAACCTGTGGGGCGCCAGTCCGGCCCCCGGTCGTGGAAGAGGACGAGGTCTATGCCATTACGTGGTCGTCACCGCCGCTACCGGCCCAGCCGGGTCTCGCAGGCCTCACTGACCGTCACCGCGGGCGGAGCGGGTCTCGCCCTTCCGCTGATCAGCGTCAGCGGCGCCTCGGCGGCGCCGCTCAGCACCTGGGACAAGGTCGCGCAGTGCGAGAGTACCCAGGACTGGAGCATCAACACCGGCAACGGGTACTACGGCGGTCTGCAGTTCGCCAACAGCACCTGGAAGGCCTACGGCGGCACCGTGTACGCCTCCCGCGCCGACCTCGCGACGAAGTCCCAGCAGATCGCCGTCGCGGAGAAGGTCCTGCGCGGCCAGGGCCCGCGAGCCTGGCCGGTGTGCGGGCCCAAGGCGGGACTGACCCGCGGCAGCGCGGCCCCGCAGCAGGCCGCGGCGCACGCGAAGAAGGCCGCTCCCGCGAAGACGCCCAAGGCGCCCGTGAAGCTGGCCACGAAGGCCGCGCCCGCCAAGGCCGCCCCGGTCGCCAAGCCCTCCTCGCCCACCACTCCGGGCCGGACCACGGCCGACGCGTATGTCGTCGTCAGCGGTGACACGCTGTCCGGCATCGCGACGGACCACCGGACCAGGGGCGGTTGGCCGCAGCTGTACGCCGCCAACCGGCAGACCATCGGCGGCGACCCGGACCTGATCTTCCCCGGCCAGCACCTCAGTCTGCCCAGTACCGGACCGGCCGACCGGACGCGGCCGCCGGCCGCGAAGCCGCAGCCGCACGAGAAGGCGGCGCCCGCCAAGCCGGCGGTGGTCCACAAGGCGGCCCAGAAGCCCGTCCACCAGCCGGCGCAGAAGCCGGCCCAGCAGCCCGCCCACCGGCCCGCACCGTCCGGATCGTCCTTCATGGCGCCGGTCAGCGTCAGCCCCAGCACCGCGTACCACGCCTCCGGCGCCAGCTGGTCGAGCGGCTACCACACCGGCGTCGACTTCCCGGTCTCCACCGGCACGTCGGTGAAGGCCGTCGGCAACGGGACGGTCGTCTCCGCCGGCTGGGGCGGCGCGTACGGCTACCAGGTCGTCATCCGCCACCCCGACGGCCGGTACAGCCAGTACGGGCACCTGTCGCAACTGTCCGTACGGTCCGGGCAGCCGGTCAACCGGGGCCAGCAGATCGGCCGTTCCGGATCCACCGGCAACGCCACCGGCCCGCACCTGCACTTCGAGATCCGCACCGGGCCCGGGTACGGCTCGGACATCAACCCCCTCGCCTACCTGCGGTCCCACGGCGTCAGCATCTGACCCCGGCGGGACCACCGGCAGGACCGCCGACCCGACCACCGGCACGCCGGCGCCCGCACGGCGCCGGCGTGCCGCCGTCGGCCGCCGGAACGAGGCGTTTCACTCTTTCGAGGGACAACGCGCGGCGGGCACCACCGCGCGCGCGAGGGCGGGCATGCCTTCATGAGGACAGGCCGTCCCCGGCCAGGCATCCCCCCCAGGAGTCCCCATGACGCTCCCTCAGTTGCGCCACGTCTTCGCCGGCGGGCAGCGGGCCGGCTCGCCCGAACCGGGCGGCCCGTCCACCGCCCTGGACCTGGTGGTGGACCTGGGAACCGCGAACACCCGGGTGCACAGCA
The DNA here is from genome assembly GCF_040636125.1 of Streptomyces sp. NPDC006733. Classification (NCBI taxonomy): domain Bacteria; kingdom Bacillati; phylum Actinomycetota; class Actinomycetes; order Kitasatosporales; family Streptomycetaceae; genus Streptomyces; species Streptomyces sp. NPDC006733. The sequence continues at coordinate 64,714 of NZ_JBEYJD010000033.1, forward strand.
GGAACGGCCCGGTGAGCGAGGGCGCCTCCGTGGTGGCGGTGCGCACCGGGACGAACAAGGTGCTGGCGATCGGCGAGGAGGCCCGGCGGATGCTCGGCCGCACCCCGCCGGGCATCGTGGCCACCGCCCCGCTGCGCCACGGGGCGATCACCGAACTGGAGGCGGCCTCGCGGCTGCTGTGGCACGCGCTGGGACGCAGGCGGCCGTGGACGGCGTGGGCGCCGCCCCGGGTGCTGGTCACCGTCCCGGTGCTGGCCACCTCGGTGGAGCGCCGGGCGCTGCAGGACGCGCTGCACGCCGCCGGGGCCCGCCAGGTGCGGATGCTGCCCAAGCCGCTGGCCGCGGCGATCGGCGTCGGACTGCCGGTGCGGGACGGCGACGGCTGCATGGTCGTCGACGTCGGAGCGGGTACCACCGACGTGGCCGCGTTCGCCTTCGGCAGCATGATCGCGTCCGCCTCCACGGCCGCCGCCGGTGACGCCTTCGACGAGGCGATCACCACGTACCTGGAGAGCCGGTACGGGCTGACGCTCGGCGTCCGCTGGGGGCAGCAGGTCAAGACCGGACTGAGCGGTGCCGGCCCCGCCGCGCTGCCGGTGACCGGCCGCGACCAGGACACCGGCCGGCCGCGTACGGTGCGGGTGACCCTGGCGGAGCTGACCGGGGTCGTCGCGCCCTACGTCCGGGTGATCGCCGAGACGGTCGACGCGGTGCTGGAGCAGAGCCCCACCGGCGTCGCCGACGACATCACCCGGCTGGGCCTGGTGCTGACCGGCGGCGGCTCGCTCATGGGCGGTCTGCGCGCGCAGCTCGCCGGCCTGCTCGGCATGCCCGTCCGCCCCGCGGCCGACCCGATGTCCTCGGCGATCCTCGGCGCCCGCAGATACCTCACCGAGGCGAGGTCGCTGCCGCAGCAGCTGCTCCCGGTCTGACCCTGAGGCAGACCGCGACCTACCGCTCGTCGCCCAGGACGTAGAGCCCCGGCAGGTTGACGACGACGGCCTCCTGGGTGCTGCGCGCGATCACGACGACGGCCTCCTCGTCGTCGCTCGGGTTCTCCTCGCGGTGCGGGACGAAGGGCGGCACGAAGATGTAGTCGCCGGGCGCGGTGCGCAGCCGGACCTCCTCGCGGACGCCGTCCGACTCGTCGAGGAAGACGAACTCGGGGTGCCCGCTGACGACATGGATCGCGGTCTCGGAGGCGCCGTGGTGGTGGTCGGAGGACGCGGTGGCGGGCGCGACATGGGTCTGCCCCATCCAGATGCGCTCCGAGCCGACCGTGCGCCCGCTGATGGCGGCGAACCGGCGCATGCCGCCGGTCTGCGCCGTGTCACCGTCCAGGGCGTCGGCGCGGATGTGGTGCAGCCGGGCGTGCAGCGGCAGCGAGCTGCCGGCGCCCGCGTCCGGAGCGGGGTCCGGCAGGTCGGGGTGGAAGCCGTCGAGCGGCGACGGCTGCGGGGGGTGCGGGTGCGAGGTCATGGCGGTTCCTGCCCGGGGCTCGACGGCTCGGTTGCGGACGGCGGTTGCGGACGGTGCCGCGGAGGCCCTGGCCCAGACCGTAGAGAGCGGGTTGAATGGATGTCAAGATGTGTCCATTAGCGTCGGCCCGGCTGTCCGCCGGTTGCCAGGGCCGCTCGATCCCAGGGACGCACCCTCACGAGGAAGACGGTACCCATGCACATCTCGGCCAAGACGGACTACGCCGTGCGGGCGCTCGTGGAGCTCGCCGCCGACGGCGGCAGGCCGCTGACCTGTGAGGGCATCGCCTCGTCGCAGGAGATCCCGTTCCGCTTCCTGAAGTCGGTCTTCGGCGATCTGCGCCGGGCCGGACTGGTCCGCAGCCAGCGCGGCTGCGAGGGCGGCTACTGGCTCGGCCGGGACGCCGGGCTGATCACCCTGGCCGAGGTGATGGTCGCGGTCGACGGCGACTTCATGACCCTGCGCGGTGAGCGCCTGGACGACCTGGACTACCCGGGCGCGGCCCGGCAGCTGCCCTCGGTGTGGCGCGCCGTGCAGGCGGCGGCGGAGGACCTGCTCGGGCGGATCACCGTCGCCGAGCTGGCGGACGGCGGGGCCGCGGCGGGGGCGGGTCTCGCGGAGCTGCTCGCACCGCGGGCGGGTGCGGTGGCGCGGGCGTGACGCCGCGGGCCGGAGGGACCCTGGAGATCGTGGAGTTCACCGACCCGGCCTGCCCCTGGGCCTGGGGCTCCGAGCCCACCTTCCGCAGGCTGCGGCACGCGCTGCGCGGCGCCGAGGCGGCCGGCGACGCCTCCTGGCGCCGGGTCTGCGGGATCCTCTTCGACGAGGACGACGACCCGGCCCCCGACCCCGCGGCGGAGGCGCGCTGGTACGAGGAGTTCGTCGCGGGGATCGCCCGGCACACCGCCGCGCCCTTCGCGCACCGGCTGGAGCGCGTCGCCGTCAGCAGCTGGCCGGCGTCGCTCGCGGCGAAGGCCGCCGAGGCGCAGGGCGCGCCGGTCGCGGAGCGGGTGCTGCGGCGGCTGCGCGAGTCCACCTTCGTGGTCGGCACGCCCGCGGACAGCGAGCGCGGGGTGTGCGAGGCCGTCGCCGGCGTCCCCGCCCTCGACCGGGAGCGGCTGGTGCGCGACATGCGGGACGCGGCCACCGTGCGGGCGGTGCGCCGGGACTGGCGCGAGACCCGCACCCCGGCGCGCTGCGTGCTGGACGCGGACGGTCCGGGGCCGCACGGCGGCCGGGCGAAGCTGGTCAACGGGCGGCACCGCTACGCCCTGCCGACCCTGCGGCTGACCGGTCCCGGCGGCACCGTCCACGTGCCCGGCTGGCGGCCCTACGAGGAGTACGCGGACGCGGTCCTGCGGGCCGCGCCGGGGGTGCGGCTCGCCCCGGGCCTGCTGGCCGCCGACGCGGCGCTGGAGCGCTACCGCACCCTCACCGACGTGGAGTTGGGCCTGCTCACCGGGGCCCGCGAGGCACCCGCGCACGCCGTGCGGATCGCGACGGGGAACGGTCCGCTGTGGCTGCACCCGGACGAGGCACGCACCCACCCGGCGGTGTCGAACGTTGCGTGACGTGGGCCGTTGGCGCAATCTCGGCTCATGAGACACCGAAAGGTGTCCATTGACAGCGCGTCGGCCCCGCCGCCAGTATGTGCGCATGAACCCGACGCACCCCGGTGTGGTGTGCCGATACGTGGACTACCGGCGTACCTCCAGCGCACTCTGTCGCTGACCCCGCCCTCTCCACCCGGCCACCAGTCCCGGCGACACCCGACAGGCACCTGACCCGCTGACGCGGTCCGGTCGCCCGCCGGCCGCCGGACGGCCGTCCGTGCGAGTTCCGTGGCGTCCCGTTCCCTGTCGACGGCGCCGCCGCTGCCGCCTGCCGCAGGCCCCTTCCCGTCGCCGTACCGCATCCGTCGCCGTACCGCCGCGCGTGCTCCCGCACCTGCTTCCCGCACGTTCCCGGCCGGCACCGCACGTACCGCACCCTGCCCGTCCTCATCCCCAATCCTCCGCGCCCTCGGTACCCGACGAGGCGCCGTACGGCCGTGCTCCCATGCCCCCGCCCCGGCATGGCCGCACGGCCGAGAAAGGTGGCGCACGCCCATGCAGAGCTTCCGCACCCCCTCCACCACCGCTGACGCCGACCGGCCCGCCGCGCTTCCCGCGGGCCTCGGCCGGCGCTCCTTCCTGGGCCTCGCGCTCGGCGCCGGCGCCGCCCTCACCCTGGCCGCCTGCGGCTCGGACGCCGCCCCGGCCACCGCCGGCGGCACCGGCGGCACCCTCAAGTGGGGCTGGGCACTGCCCACTTCGTGGGACCCGGTGACGTCCTCGGCGGGCTGGGACGTGCACGTCCTGTCCCTCGTCTACGCGGGCCTGACCAAGGAGAACGAGAAGGGCGACCCCGTTCCGGCGCTCGCCGAGTCGTGGAAGTACAACGCGGAGGGCACCTCGGTCACCTTCACGCTGCGCAAGGGGACGACGTTCAGCGACGGCACCCCGGTCGACGCGACCGCCGTCAAGAAGAGCATCGAACGCGGCCGGGACCACCCCAAGTCGCTCATCGCCGCCCAGCTGTCCAACGTCAAGACGGTCACCGCACCCGACGCCGGCACCCTCACCATCACCCTGGCGAAGCCCGACTTCCAGCTCCCGGCCCTGTTCGCGGGCAAGACCGGCATGGTGGTCAACCCCAGGGCGTTCGAGGCCGGGGCCGACGCCACCGCGATCGCCACCAAGCCGGCCGGCGCCGGACCGTTCACCCTCACGTCGTACGTGCAGAACTCCCGCGCGGTCCTGCGCCGCAACCCGGCCTACTGGGACGCCGCCCGGATCAGGACCGAGAACTTCGAGGTCTACCCGCTGCCCGAGGCCTCCACGGTCGTGGCGGCCCTGCAGTCCGGGCAGTACAACGTCGCGCAGATCCCGGGCAGCCAGGTCGAGGCGGCCAAGGCCGCCGGACTCCAGGTGCAGGTGATCCCGTCCCTGGTGGTGGCGACACTCGACGTCAACATCAAGAAGGCGCCCTTCACCGACCCGGACGTCGCGCTCGCGCTGAAGTACGCCATCGACCGGCAGGAACTGCTCAAGGCGGCCGCGTTCGGCCACGGCGAGGTCAGCTACCAGCCCTTCCCCAAGGGGTATGTGGCGCACAACGACGAGCTGGACGACCTGTACCCGTACAACCCGCAGAAGGCCAAGGAGCTCCTCGCCAAGGCCGGCCACGCCGACGGCCTCGAACTCACCCTCACCACCTCGGCCGCGCAGGGGGTGCCCGAACTCATCCAGGCGCAGCTGAAGAAGGTCGGCGTCACCGCGAAGATCGAGGTCATCCCGGCGGCGCAGGCCACCCAGATCATCTACATCCAGCACTCGCGGGCGCTGTTCACCGACCAGTTCGCCGGACGGGACTCCGCCGTCCAGGCCTTCCAGGTGCTCTTCGGCGAGCAGGGGCTGATGAACCCCGGCCGGACCGTCGACCCGGAGCTCACCGCGGCCCTCGACGTCGTGCGGCGCACCCCGCTGGAGTCCCCGGACTACCCCAAGGTGCTGCAGAAGGCCACGTCGATCGCCGTCCGCTCGATGCCCAACGTCTTCCTCTACACCGTGCCGCGCATCCTGGCCCGCAGCCCCAAGGTCTCCGAGATCCCCGCGTTCACCGTCGTGCAGCGCTTCGAGGGGGTCACCGCGTCATGAGCGTCACCGCGCCTGCCTTCCGGGCATCGCTGCCGCGGCTCGCGCGCCGGGCCGCCGCCGCACCGCGGCCGCTCGGCCGGCTGCTGGCCGTCAGCGGCACCGTCTTCCTGCTCTCCTCCTTCCTCACCTTCGGGCTGGGCGCGCTGTCCGGGGCCAACCCGGCGGCCGCCGTCCTGGGGGAGACCGCCACGCCCGACGACATCAGCCGCATGCAGCACCAGTTCGGCCTGGACCGCCCGCTGGTCGTCCAGTACCTGAGCTGGCTGGGCCACGCCCTCACCGGCGACCTGGGGCGGTCCTGGTTCACCACCCTGCCGGTCTCCGACAGCATCGCCCAGGCGCTGCCGGTGGACCTGTCGATCGCCGGACTCGCCCTGCTGATCGCGGTGCTGCTCGGCGGCGGTGCCGGCATCACCGCCGCGCTGCACGCCGGCGGCCGGACCGACCGCGCGGTCACCCTGGTCTGCTCGGTCCTGGGCACCCTGCCCGCGTTCGTGGTGGCGATCGCCCTGATCGTCGTGTTCTCCGTGCAGCTCGGTGCCCTGCCCAGCGGCGGCTACGTGGCCTTCTCCGCCGACCCGGCCGGCTGGCTGCGCTACGCGATCCTGCCCGCGTTCGCGCTGAGCGTCGACGCCGCCGCGTCCATCGCCCGGCAGTTGCGGACCTCCCTGGTCGGGGCGGTGCAGGAGAACTACGTGACCGGCGCGGTGATGCGCGGCTTCTCCGGGCGCCGGGTGCTCTTCGGGCACGTGCTGCGCAACGCGGCGGGCCCGGCCCTGACCGTGCTGGGCATGAGCGTGCCGGTGATCCTCGGCGGGGCGGTGGTCACCGAGCGGATCTTCAACCTGCCGGGGATCGCGCAACTGTCCCTGCAGTCCGCGCAGCAGCACGACATCCCCGTCATCCAGGGCACCCTGCTCGTCACCGTCACCGTGGTGCTGATCGCCAACGTCGCGGTCAACGCGGCGCTGGCCGCCCTCAACCCGGCGGCCCGGCGGGCCGCACCGGCCGCCGAAGGGAGCGGATCATGAGGTCACTGCGCCGGGTGTGGCGGGTGCGCGCGGCCCGCCTCGCGCTGCTCGTGCTGGCCGCCGTCGCCGTCCTGGCCGTCGCGGGCGCGGCGCTGAGCCCCTACGACCCGCTGGCCCAGGACACCGCGAACATGCTGCACGGCCCCGGCGGCGCGCACTGGCTCGGCACCGACTACCTCGGGCGCGACGTGCTGAGCCGGCTGCTGTCGGGCACCGGACTGTCGGTCGCGGGCGCGCTGGAGGCGGTCGGCGCCGCGATGGCCCTGGGCTTGCTGCCCGGCCTGGCGTCGGTCTGGCTCGGCCGCGGGGTCGAGTGGACCGCGCTGCGGGCGGTCGACGCCCTGATGACGCTGCCGTTCACCGTCTTCGCCATCGCGGTGGTGGGGGTGCTCGGCAACGGGATGCACCAGGCGATGCTGGCGCTGGGCGTGCTGTTCGCGCCGCTGTTCTTCCGCGTCACCCGCGCCGCCGCGCTCGGCCTGAAGCAGGCCCAGTACGTCGAGGCCGCCGAACTCGTGGGCGCCTCGCGCTGGTGGATCCTGCGGGTCCACATCTGGGGCAAGATCCTGCCGACGGTCGCCGTCACCACCGCCCAGGCCGTCGGCCAGGCGCTGCTGGTCGTCGCCTCCCTCACCTTCCTGGGCCTCGGCGTCCAGCCGCCCGCCCCGACCTGGGGCGGCATGCTCGCCGCCGACCTGGGCTTCCTCGCCCAGCAGCCCTGGGCGCCGCTGATCCCCGCCGCGGTGATCATGATCACCGTCGGTGCGCTGAACATCCTCGCGGACGCGATCCGCGACAGCGGCGCCGCCACCGAGCCGCCGCGGGACGCGCCGGCGGCCCCGCTCGCCGAGCCGGCGCCGGCCACCCCCGCCTCCATCGATGAGTTCCGCACCAGCCGGAAGGAGCAGACCGATGCCGCAGTCCCCGTCGCCTGAGCGCGTCACCGGCCGGGCCGTACCGCGGGGCGAGCCGGCCCTGTCCGTCGAAGGGCTGACGGTCACGGTCGCCGGCGGCCGTGCGCGGGCCGTGCGCGACGTCTCCTTCGCGGTGGCACGCGGTGAGTCCGTCGGCCTGGTGGGGGAGTCCGGCAGCGGCAAGAGCCTCACCTGCCGCTCGGTGCTGGGCGTCCTGCCGCCCGGCTGCGAGGTCGCCGCCGGATCCGCCGTCCTCACCGGGACCGCGCCCGACGGCGCGGACTCCGAAGGAACCGAACTCACCGCGCTGACCCGCCGCCAGTGGGACGCCGTCCGCGGCAGCCGTCTCGGAGCGGTCTTCCAGGACCCGGCCTCCTACCTCAACCCGACCCTCACCGTGGGCCGCCAGCTCGCCGAGCAACTGCGGGTCAAGCTGCGGCTGTCCGGCGCCGCCGCGCACGCGCGGGCCGTCGCGCTCTTCACCGACGTCGGGCTGCACCGCCCCGCCGACGTCTACCACCAGTACCCGCACGAGCTCTCCGGCGGCATGCTGCAGCGCGTCCTCATCGCCATCGCGATCTCCTGCGACCCCGAACTGCTCATCGCGGACGAGGCCACCACCGCGCTCGACGTCGTCGTGCAGGCCGAGATCCTGGAACTCCTGCAGCGGCTGCGCACCGACCACGGACTCGCGCTGCTGCTGGTCACCCACGACCTCGCCGTCGTGGCCGAGGTCTGCGACCGCGTCCTGGTGATGTACGCGGGCGAGATCGTCGAGGACGGACCCACCGCGCAGGTGCTCGCCGCGCCCTCGCACCCGTACACCGAAGCGCTGCTGCGGGTCGCCTCGCTCGGCACCTGGGGCCGCCGCGAACTGGACGTCATCCCCGGCCTGCCGCCCGAGGCGGGCGCGGAACTGCCCGGCTGCCGGTTCGCCGACCGCTGCGCGTACGCCACCGCCGCCTGCACCGCGGCGCCGATCCCCCTGCACACCGCGGGCGACGGCCACCGCTCCCGCTGCCTGCGGGCGGCGGAAGCCGCCGGTGCCGTGACCACGACGCGCAAGGAAGGAGCCACCGTATGACCACCGCCACGGAACACCCCCGCACCGCCGGGCCCGACACGGCCGGCCGGCCGCTGCTCGACATCCGCGGCCTGAGCGTGGCCTACGGCCGGCGCGGCGCCCACGCCCGGGTGCTGGACGGCGTCGACCTCGGCGCCCGCTCCGGCGAGATCCTCGGCATCATCGGCGAGACCGGCTCCGGCAAGACCACCCTGGCCCGCGCCACCGTCGGCCTGGTGCGGCCCGAGGCCGGCCGGATCGGCTTCGACGGCCAGGACCTCGCCGCGCTGCGCGGCCGCGCCCTGCGGGCCTTCCGCCGCACCGGGCAGGTCCAGTTCACCTTCCAGGACTCGCTGCGCTCGCTCGACCCCGAGCTGACCGTCGACCGCATCGTCGGCGAACCGCTCGCCGTGGCCGGCGTCCCGCGCGAGCGGCGCGCCGCCCGGGTGGCGGAGGCCCTCGCCCGCGTCGGGCTCGACCCCGCCGCCCTGGGCACCCGCACCCCCGGACAGCTCTCCGGCGGTCAGCGGCAGCGGGTCTGCGTCGCCCGCGCCATCGTCACCCGCCCGCGGCTGCTGATCACCGACGAACCCGTCAGCGCGCTGGACGCCTCCAACCGCAACCTCGTCCTGCACCTGCTCGACCGGCTGCGCCGGGAACTCGACCTCGCGATCATCGTCATCTCGCACGACCTCAGCTCGCTCGCCGGCATCGCCGACCGGGTCGCGGTCCTCTACCGCGGCCAACTCGTCGAACAGGGGCCGATCAGCGAGGTGCTGGAGCACCCGCGCCACCCGTACACGGCGCTGCTCACCGCGTCCGCCCCCAGCGTGCGGCGCGAACACCGGCTGCTGCCGGCGCAGTTGCGTACCGACGGCGGGAGGCAGGCGTGGCCGGACGGGGAGGGCTGCGCGTTCGCGCCGCGCTGCCGCTTCGCCGGACCGGAGTGCCGCGAACGGCCCGCCACCGTGCCGTCCGACGGCCCCGGGGCGCGCTCCGTCGCCTGCCACCACGCCACGACCTGGCGCCGCGAACTCGGCTGAGCCCCCGCGATCCGCCCGCCCGCATGCCGCCCGCTCCACCTGCCCCGACCGGCCGGAGACACCGTGCCCACCACCGCCGCACCCACCGCCCTGCCGCCGCTGGACCTCGACCGGCTGCCCGGCATCCGCGCCGAACTCGCCCTGCGGGCCGCGGAGCACGACCGGGACGCGTCCTTCCCCGCCGAAGGCTTCACGCTCGCCCACGGCGCGGGCCTGCTGACCGCCACCGTCGCCACCCGGCACGGCGGCCCCGGCGCGGGACTGGCCGACACCGTCCGGATCCTGCGCGCGCTGGGCGGCGGCGATCCGGCCGTCGCCCTGGTCACCGCCATGACCCTGTTCACCCATGCCGCCGAGGCCCGCTCCGCGCACTGGCCGCGGGCCCGGTACGCGGAGGTGCTGGCCGAGGCCGCCGCCGGACCCGCACTCCTCAACGCCCTGCGGGTGGAGCCGGAACTGGGCAGCCCGGTACGCGGCGGCCTGCCCGCCACCACCGCCCGCCGGGACGGCGCCGACTGGCTGCTGACCGGGCACAAGATCTACTCCACCGGCGCGGTGGGGCTCAGCCGGATGCTGGTCTGGGCCCGCACCGACGAGGAACCGGTGCGCGTCGGCTCCTTCCTGGTCCGCGCGGGAAGCCCCGGGCTGACCGTCGAACGCACCTGGAACCACCTCGGGCTGCGCGCCAGCCGCAGTGACGACGTGGTCCTCGACGCCGTCCGCGTCCCGCGCGGGGACGTGGTCGCGCTGGCGGCGCCGGGGTCGGCGGCCCCGGACCCGGTGGCCGGCGCCTGGGGCGCGCTGGGTCTGGCCGCCCTCTACCTCGGCATCGCGGGCGCCGCCCGCGACTGGCTGACCGGCTTCCTGCACGAACGCGTCCCCACCGCGCTCGGCGCACCGCTGGCGACCCTGCCGCGCTTCCAGAGCGCGGTCGGTGAGATCGAGGCCGCCCTCACCGGCGCCGACACGCTGGTCGACGCGCTCGCCGCGCGCGTCGACGCGGGCGACGCCGAGGCGGTCGACCGGGCGCAGATCGCCAAGCTGCTCGGCGTCCGGGCCGCGATCGGCGCGGTGGAGCAGGCCGTCGCCCTGGTCGGCAACCACGGCCTCACCCTCGACAACCCCCTGCAGCGCCAGCTGCGCGACGTGCTCTGCGGCCGGGTGCACACCCCGCAGGACGACTCGGTCCTCGCGGCGGCCGGCCGGGCCGCCCTCGCCCGCCACCGCCCGGAACCCGCACCGCCCGCCGCCGCTTCCGCGTCCCCCGCCTCCCCTCCCGTCTCCTCCGACCCTTCCGCAGTCCCCGCACCGAAAGGCAACTGATCCCCATGTCCGTCGAATTCATCGGCATGATCGGCACCCAGGACGTCTCCGAGACCCGGCCCCCGCACGGCCCGGTCATCGACACGGACTACACGGTGCGCTTCGCCCGCGCCCACGAGGACGCGGGCTTCGACCGCATCCTCATCGGCTACAGCTCCGGCAGTCCGGACGGCACCCAGGTCGCCGCGCACGTCGCCGCCCGCACCGAGCGCCTCGGCCTGCTCGTCGCGCACCGCCCCGGCTTCATCGCGCCGACCCTGGCCGCCCGCAGCTTCGCGACGCTCGACCACTTCTCCGGCGGCCGCGTCGCCGTCCACACCATCACCGGCGGGCACGACACCGAGCAGCGCCGCGACGGCGACTACCTCGGCAAGGAGGACCGCTACGCGCGCACCGACGAATACCTCGGCATCCTGCGCCGCGCCTGGACCTCGGGCGAGGCCTTCAGCCACGAGGGCGAGCACTACCGGTTCGAGGACTACCGCAGCGACGTCCTGCCGGTCCGCGCCTCCGGCATACCGCTGTTCTTCGGCGGGTCGTCCGAGGCGGCCTACCGGGTCGGCGGCCGGCACGCCGACACGTTCGCGCTGTGGGGCGAGCCGCTGGCCGAGACCGCCGAGCAGATCGCGTCCGTCCGCGCGGCGGCCGTCGCCGCGGGCCGCACCGACGTCCCCGGCATCAGCGTCTCGTTCCGCCCGATCCTCGGCCCGACCGAGGAGCTCGCCTGGGACCGCGCGCACCGGATCCTCGACACCATCAAGGGCGGCAACGGCGGCTCGTTCGTGGGCAAGCTCCGGCGCTTCACCGGCAGTGAGGGGCCGCAGAACGTCGGCTCGCAGCGGCTGCTGGCGGCCGCCGCCAAGTCCGACCGCCACGACCGGGCGCTGTGGACGGCGCCGGCCCAGGCCACCGGCGCGGGCGGCAACTCCACCGCGCTGGTCGGCACCCCCGAGACCGTCGCGCAGGCCCTGCTCGACTACATCGACATCGGCGTCACGACCATCCTGATCCGCGGCTACGACCCGCTCAACGACGCCATCGACTACGGGCGCCACCTCATCCCGCTGGTCCGCCAGGAACTGGCCCGGCGCGAGGCCGCGGGGACCCCCGCCGAAGCCGGATCGGCCGCGCTCGCGACCGCGGGCAGCGCGCGATGACCGACGTCCTCACCACCACGACCTCGCTGACGCACAGCTGGCACCCACCGGGGGGCGTCACGACCCGCGGCACCCTGCTGGTGCTGCCCGGACGCGGTGAGCACGGCGGCGTCTACGAGCGCTTCGGCCGCCGCCTGGCGGCCGACGGGTACGCCGTCCACACCACGGGTCCGGGGGTGGAGGACGCGCCGGACAGTATCGGCGCGGCCCTGCTGGAGGCGGCCGGGGCGGATCCCGTCACCCCGCTGGTCCTCGTCGGCGCGGACACCGGGGCGCTGCTGGCCCTGCGGGCCGCCGGGGATCCGCGGCTGCCGGTGGACGGCATCGTCCTCGCGGGCATCGCCTCCGCCGAGGCCGCCGCTCCCGGCCGGACCGCCGGGACCGCCGTGTCCGGCATCGTCTCCAGCGCCGACTCCGCCGGCTACCGGCCGGGTGACGGGCCGGGCTGGCAGGACGAACTCGGCGCCCGGACGGCCTGCCCCGTGCACCGCCGGCGTCTGAGCTCCGACCCGGAGTTCCGGCGGGGCGCGCTGTCTGCGCCGGTCCCCGCGGCCCTGCTGGAGCCCACGGCGCTGACGGCACGCGGGCTGCCGGTGCTCGTCCTGCACGGCGACGCCGACCCCGTCACCTCCGCCGACGAGGCGAGGGGGCGGGCCGAGGGATTCCCGCGGGCCGTCGTCGGCATCGTCCACGGGGGAGTGCACGACGTACTGAACGACGCCTCGCACCGCACCGTGGCCGCGACCGTCGTGCAATGGCTCGAACGGCTCCGCGGGGGAGCGGAGCTGAGCCCCGTGCTCACCGTCGAGACCGATCCGCACCACGTCCTCGGAAGGATCCCGGAATGACCGTGACCAGCGAACGCCCCGCCCCGCCCGTCTCGCCCGCCGGCACGGCGGACGCCTCCGTACTGCTGCGCCGTACGCTGCGGCGGCACGCCGCCGGGGTCACGGTGATCACGGTCCCGGGGCCCGCCGGATTCACCGCGACGTCCTTCACCTCGGTCTCGCTGGACCCCGCGCTGGTCACCTTCTACCTCGGGCTGACCGCGTCCACCGCCCGCGCCGTCCAGGAGGCCGAGCACTTCGCGGTGCACGTCCTGGGCCCGGGGAACGCCGCGCTGGCGCAGCAGTTCGCGCGCAGCGGCACGGACCGGTTCGCGGGCGTGTCCTGGACGCGGTCCCCGGACGGGCTGCCGCTGCTCGACGGCGTCCCGGCCTGGCTGACCGCCCGGGTGACGCTGCGCCAGCGCATCGGGGACCACCTGCAGATCGTCGGTGAGGTCGAGACCGGCGGCGGCCCGGCCACCGGCCCCGGCCTGGTGCACCACGACGGGGTCTTCGCCTCGACCGCGTCGCTGTAGCCGGGCCGTCCGGCGCCGCCCTTCCAGGCGGCGCCGGCGCGCGCCGATCGCCCGCCGCATAGGGTCTGCGGCATGGACGACACCTGGGGACCCGGCGCCTCCCTGCGGATCCGGCTGCTCGCGGCCGCGGCCGCCGCGCTGACGGTCGCCGCGGCGCTGGGTATTCGGGCGGGCGCGACGGGCCTGCCGGGAGCGGCCGAGAAGTACGCGGGCGACGCGCTCTACACCGTGCTGCTCCACACCCTCATCGTGCTCGCCGTGCCCCGGGTTGCGCCCCGCACGGCCGCCGCGGTCGCCCTCGCCGCCAGCTGGGCCGTCGAGTTCTGCCAGCTCACCCCGGTCCCGGCCGAACTGTCCGCGCGCAGCACCCTCGCCCGTCTGATCCTCGGCTCCACCTTCAACGCGCCCGATCTGTTCTGGTACGCCGTGGGCGCTCTGGCCGCCTGGCTCACGCACGCGATGCTGCGGAACGGCTCCATCACGGGTTAGCGCCCCGCGCGCCCCTCGCCCGCCCCGCCAGGACACCCGCCGGGCCGGGCCGTTCGCCCCCTCTTCCAGCGCCTTTGCGCCTACCGCCGAGGCGGGGAGGGTACGGCCGCCGGGAAGCGCTCTCACTGATGCGTGTTCATCTCTTGAACACATTGGCGCGCATCACGGATCAATTGCTTCGCGAACCGACCTCTTACATTGCTGACACGTGTCATCTACGCTCCTCGACAACGCCCCGCCGCGGCCTTCGGAGCCGGTCGGTTCGACCGCTGGCGCGCGTTCTCTCCGCCCTGCCCCCGTTCCGCTGTCTCTTCCGTCGAAGGGTCCACCGATGAGCACACTGCTTCCCGAAGAAGGGTCCCCGGTCCTCGCCTCCGGAGGCCCTGACGAGGTCATGCTCCCCGTCAACCGCTACCGCCTGGGCCCGCTGTACGTCACGCTCCCGCTCGCGAACATCGCCCTGTACCTGCTGTGGCTGGGGGTCGGCAGCTTCCTGCTGCCGATCCAGGTCGCGCAGATCACCGGTACGAACGACACGGGCGCGCTCTCCACGGCGAGCACCACCGGCGCCATCCTGGCGACCGTCGGCAACCCGATATTCGGCCAGCTCTCGGACCGCACCCGCTCGCGCTTCGGCCGCCGCGCCCCCTGGATCCTGCTCTGCGCGGGGTTCGGCGCGCTGGCGCTGATCGGTCAGGCGCACGCGAGCTCGATCGCGATGCTGGGCCTCAGCTGGGGCGTGGTGCAGTTCATCATGAACGGCTACCAGGCCGCCCTCACCGCCTGCATGCCGGACCGGGTCCCGCAGTCCAAGTACGGCACGTTCTCGGCCCTCGTCGGACTCGGCGTACCGCTGGGCACCATCGTCGCGGCCCTGGTCATCGGCGGGGTGCCGGGCGGCAAGTTCGGCCTCGACGGCGTGATCGGCGGCTTCGGCGGCCGGTTCGCGGGGGAGAGGGGCTACTACCTGATCGCGGCCTGCGTCGTCGTCGCCGCACTGCTCTTCACCGTCGTGTCACCGGACGCGCCCGCCCGGGACCTGCCCCGGCAGACGTTCGACCTGCGGGCGTTCCTGTCCAACTTCTGGGTCAACCCCAAGGAGCACCCCGACTTCATCTGGGCCTTCCTGTCCCGGCTGGGGGTCATGCTCGGCTACTTCGTCGTCCTGACCTACAACATGTACCTGCTGGCCGACTACATCAGGATCCCGCCGCAGGACCTGCTGCCAACGGTCGGGTTCCTGATGATCGTCAACGCGGTCTGCACGATCGCCGCCGTGGTGCTGATCGGGCCGATCGTCGACCGCGTCGGCAGGGTGAAGCCCTTCGTCCTGGCCTCCGGCATCGGCGCGGCGCTGGCGCTGACCCTCCCGATGATCTCGCCGACCGAGGGCGGCATGGTCGCCTACAACGTCGCGGGCGGCGCCGCCTTCGGGGTGTACATGGCCGTCGACATGGCCCTGATCACCAAGGTCCTGCCGGCCACGGACGACGCGGGCAAGGACATGGGGCTGATCAACATCGCCAACGCGGGCCCGCAGATCCTCGCCCCGACCGTCGCCGGCTGGATCGTCAGCGCCGCCGGGTACGACGCGCTCTTCCCGGTGGCCGCGGTCGTCTCCCTCGCGGGAGCCGTCCTCGTGCTGCGCGTGCGGGGTGTGCGATGAGACTCCGCCACCACCGCTCCACCGCCGCGGCGGTGCTCGCCGCCGGAGCCCTCGTCCTGCCGCCGGCCGGCAGCGCGAACGCCGGGACCGACCACTCCCGTCACGACGGTTCGCTCGCCGGGATGCGGATCCTGCTGAGCAACGACGACTCCATGCAGCTGGCCCGCCCCAACGGCTCCGACGGAAAGGGCCTGTACGAGGTGCGCCGCGCGCTGTGCGCCGCCGGCGCCGACGTCGTCGTCATGGCGCCCTGGGCCAACCAGAGCGGTGCCGGCACCGGCGCCACCGGCAGCGGAACGCTCACCGTGCGGCGCCGTACGGTCCTGCCCGCAGACTACGGCCGGGACTGCGCGGGCGCGCCCGCCGCCGGCGCCGTCCTCGGCGTGTGCAAGGGCGCGGTCGCCTGCGACGCCGGGAGCGTGAGCGCCACCCCGGTCGACACCGTCCGGCTCGCCCTGAACGGCGGCCTCGCCGCCAAGGCGGGCTGGACGACGGGCCCCGACCTCGTGGTCACGGGCAGCAACTACGGGCCCAACGTCGCCTCCGTCGTGAACGATTCGGGCACCGTCAGTGCCGCGCTCGCCGCGATCGAGGAGGGCGTGCCCGCCGTCGCCCTCAACAGCTCCTACGACCCGACGGTCACCACCTCCTTCGAGGTCGCCGACCGCACCTACCGGCAGACGGCCGCGTTCGGTGCCGCCTTCATCGCGTCCCTGCGTGACCGGCGGCTGCTGGGCACCGACTTCGTCGTCAACGTCAACTACCCGTACCTGGCGGAGGGGCAGCGGCCCCGGGACACGGTCTGGTCGTCGGTGGGCAGCCAGAAGCTGATCCAGCCCGGCTACGTCCCGACCGCGCCCGCGGGCGACACGTTCACGGTCGGCGGCGCCCTCTGCACCGCGGACCAGCCCCGGTGCCGTCCCGAGACCAAGCGCGACGCGGACTACCGGCTGCTGCAGCAGGGGAACGTCACCGTCACCCCCATCACTCCTGACCGGACGTTCGAGGGCCGCGAGGCCGGGCGGCTCGAACGATTCGTCAGGACCGGCCGCTGACCTGACCCCGGCGGCCGAACGAGGACACCGGCTCCGGCCCTGGGAGGGGAAGCGCCGGGGCCGGTGTCCTCGCCCGCACGTCCGGGTGGGGGCGGCGGTCACGCCCGGGTGATGACGGAGAACTCCGTGCCGAACGGGTCGGTGACGGTCGCGATCCTGCCGTAGGCCATGTCCTCGGGGGCACTCGCCGTGCCGCCGGCCGCCGTGGCCCGCTCCACCGCGGCGTCGGTGCCGTCGACCTCGAAGGTGGTCGCCCAGGCGGACGCGGAAGCGCCCGGCAGGCCGAAGACACCGCCGATCTCGTAGCCGTCCGGGCGGCGCAGGAAGGTGAAATCGAAGTCCGGGAGGTCCGGGTTGGAGTCCAGCGTGTAGTCGAAGACACCGGTGTAGAAGGCACGGGCGGGTCCGGGGTCCGGGGTGACCAGGTCGTTGCG
Organism: Streptomyces sp. NPDC006733; assembly: GCF_040636125.1. Taxonomy (NCBI): domain Bacteria; kingdom Bacillati; phylum Actinomycetota; class Actinomycetes; order Kitasatosporales; family Streptomycetaceae; genus Streptomyces; species Streptomyces sp. NPDC006733. The sequence continues at coordinate 81,429 of NZ_JBEYJD010000033.1, forward strand.
GACCAGCGAGCCCGGTTCGTTCACGACCTCGCAGCCGACGTGCGCCCGGCCCTGCCAGAGCCCGAACCGCGCCCCGACCGGGTCCTCGGCGACGGCCGCGCGGCCCAGGTCCATCACCTCGTCCGGCGCCATGAGCAGGGTGCCGCCCGCGTCGCGCACGCGCTTCGCGGTCGCGTCGCAGTCGTCGGCGGCGATGTACATGAGCCAGCGGGGGACCGCCGCCCCGTCCGTACCCCGCGTGATCGCCGCGACCGCCTTTCCGCGCAGCAGGCACGTCGTGCGGGAGTCGCTCGCCGCGGACCCGCCGGCGTACTCCCAGCCGAAGAGCGCGCGGTAGAACCCCATCGCGCGCTCGCGGTCCGGGACGCCGAGCTCGATCCAGGTCGGCGTGCCGTTCGGGGGGTTGCTGGTGACGTGGCTCATCGCACGGCCTCTCGTCGCAGCCTCGGAACCGGGGAGGCTGGGTACCCGTGGCTCCGACGCTAGGAGGCCATGCGGTCAGCCCGTGTCCTCGACGGATCCGCCGACCGAACGGCCGCTCGACCGGGCGCTTGGCTGAGCGACCGACCGACCGACCGCTCGACCGACCGGCTACGGCGTCGGGGCGCCGCGCACGGTCAGCTCGGCGAGCAACTGCCGGGTGGCCTCGGCCACCGCGTCCACCGCGTGGTCGAACGTCTCGCGGTTGTGGGCGGCCGGCGCGCGGAATCCGGAGATCTTCCGGACGTACTGCAACGCCGCCGCCCTGATGTCGTCCTCGTCGACGTCGGGAGTCATCGGGGGGCGGAGGGTCTTGATGCTTCGGCACATGCCTCCAGTGTGCTACCCCCCTCTGACACCCGCCGGGGGCGGACGGCCGGCGCAACCGGTGGATACTCGTCCCACGGAGACGACGGACCCACCCCGCCGCACGGCGACCCCGGACAGAGGCGGACATGAGCAGGCAGCCGACCACGGCCCAGCGCCGGGTGATCCTGGCGGCCGACGCGAGCACCGGTCTGCTCGGCGGCTCGCAGGCCCTGCAGGACGCCCTCTGCGGGCAGGGGCTCGCCGTGCGGCACCCGCGCCCGCCGCACCGGTGCTATCTGACCCCCGCCGGACGCGCGCTGCGCGCCGAACTCCTCGCGCCCCCGCCGGAGCCGCCCGCCGGCGTGCCGCCCGAGGTGGGGACCTTCGCCGCGCGGACCGGTCACGAGACGGCTCCCGCCGACGATCCGCGCCGGGCCCGGGAGGTCGCCGTCGCCTGGGAGGGCCTGCTGGAGCTGCGGCGCGTCACCAACCGGGGCATCACCGACCGGCCCTGCCCGTGGGAACGCGCGCACCTCGTGCCCGGCGCCGCGCTGGCGCTGGAGGCGGCCGGGTGCCGTCCGGCGGTGGACGGCGGGAAGGGCGGGGACGGCTACCGGGTCGGTCCGGCGCCGCAGCCCGAGGCGGTGCGCGTCGACTGGAGCGGCGGCGCCGCCGACGCCGTCGCCGCGGAGGCGGCCGTCTGCGCGGCCGCCCTGGAGCGGGCCGGCTGGCAGGTCACCGAGCATCCGGACGTCGTGCGGGGGCGCTTTCTGCTGGCTTCGCCGCGCCGCGCGTGACGACTCCCTCACCGCGTCGTGACGACTCCCTCGCCGTGTACAGCACTCGCGCTGTACACTGGTGGAATGTCGAAGCATGTGACGATCCGCCTTGACGAGGAATTCCTCGAGAGACTCAAGGCCCGCGCCGCTGAGCGGGGCACCACGGTCACCGCTCTGATCACCGAAGCCGCCAAGCGCGAGCTGGACGAGAACCGCGACCGGTTCCTGGCCGAGGCCGCGGACTTCAACAACGAGGAGAACTGGGCGTACGTCCAGGAGAGGTTCGGCCCTCGCTCGTGAAGATCGATCTGACCTGGGCCTGGAACGTGCTCGCCCACCACCTGCCCTCCGACCCCATGGTCTGGGATCCCTCGGGGATCGAGGCCGCCATAGCGCGCCACGCGTCGGACCTCGTCATGGCGCCCGACAGCCCCGGCCACGACACCGCCTGGCGGGCCGCGGCCCTGCTGCACACGCTGACGGTGTGCCCGCCGCTCGAGTCGCCCATGAACGAGTTCTACGCCATGGCCATGACCCGCTCGTACTGCGCTGCGGCGGGCTGGAAGACCCTCCCGGACACGGTCGCCCTCGGCGACCTGGTGGAAGAGGTCAAGACCCACAGAACCGGCATCCAGCAGGTGGCCGAGGTGCTGCGCCCCCTGAACTGAGGCCGTGGGGACAGGGGCGCGCCGTGGTCCCGGAGCGCTGACGCGCCCGGCCGCGGAACCGCTCCCGGGCGGTCGTACGAACGCTCGCCGTAACCCCCTCCCCCCGTGGAAGCGGGTGCCGGCGAGCGCTCGTACGGCCGCCCGGGTCGGCCGTCGGCTGCCGGCCGTCAGCCGGCGTCCGAGGGGCCGGTGAGCAGGGCGAACTGGGCGCCCGCCGGATCCAGGAGCATGGCCAGCCGGCCGACGCCGGGTGCGTCGTCGGGCGGCATGACGGCGGTGGCGCCGTGGGCGACGGCGGTGGCGAAGGTGGCGTCGCAGTCGGCCGTCGCGAAGTACGGGTGCCAGTTCACGGTGGCGCCGGGCCCGGAGGCGCCCGGGGGCAGCTCCATGAGCCCGCCGTGCTCCGCCTCCGCGGTGGCGTCGGTGCCCGCCGGGCGGCAGAGGGTGTAGGTCATGCCGGGCATCGGGGTGTCGGTGTACTCCCAGTCGAAGACCTGGTGGTAGAACGCCTTCGCGGTGGCCGCGTCGGTGGTGTGCAGTTCGACCCAGCACAGCGCGTTGTCCGCGCTCACCACGTCCAGCCCCTTGTTGTCGCCGGGCTGCCAGACGTTGAACCGGGCGCCGGCCGGGTCGGTGAAGACAGCCATCCGGCCCATGGTGAACACGTCCATCGGCGGGTAGGGCATCGTGCCGCCGGCCTGCTCCACGGCCTTGCCGGTCGCGTCCGCGTCGGGCGTCATGAAGTACGGCGTCCAACACGGCTCCACGCCTTCGGCCATGATCGGACCGATGCCGGCGACCGTCCTGCCGTCGTCCTGCACGAACATCCCGTAACCGCCCGCCTCGGGGCCCGCGGACTGGAACGTCCAGCCGAAGACCGCGTTGTAGAAAGCGGCGGACGCCGGGATGTCGCGGCTCGCGAGGTCGAGCCAGTTCGGGGCGCCCGGGACGTAGTCGGTGGAGAGCATGAGGGGTTCCTTCCAGCTGATCTCGGTGCGTGCCCGGTGCGGCGGGCGCGGCTGTCTGTGGGTAGACGACGCGCCGCCGCAGAACTCATCGTCCCCGCGCGCGGTATTTCCAGCGACTCGTGGATCCGCCCCGCGCTCGGAGGTGACCTGCGGCTATGTCGTGACCGGCGGGCGGTTCTCACCGGAGCTCTTGACAGCGGCCCCGGATGGCGCTCCCATGCATGCCTAGTTAGGAAACTTTCCTAACACTGCTTGCGTCCCGTCCCGCCGTTCTGAGGGAAGGTCCCCCACGTGCGCATCCCCACCCCCCGAAGACTCCTCGGTCTGACCCTGACCGCGTCGCTCGGCCTGGCCCTGCCGCTGGCCGCCCAGGCGCCGCAGGCCCAGGCGGCCACCACCCGCTACGAGGCCGAGAACGCGGCCCTGTCGCAGTCGGCCGTCGCCACCAACCACACCGGGTTCTCCGGCACCGGTTTCGTCGACTACACCAACGTCTCCGGCTCCTCCGTGGAGTTCACCGTGACCGCCGCGGCCGCCGGCAGCGGCACCCTCGCGTTCCGCTTCGCCAACGGCACCACCGTCAACCGCCCCATGGACATCGCGGTGAACGGCACCACGGTCGCGTCCGGAGTCTCCTTCGCGGGCACCGGCTCCTGGGACACCTGGCAGACGAGAACCCTGACCGCCGCGCTCGCGGCGGGCACCAACAAGGTCCGGGCCACCGCGACCACCGCCAACGGCGGACCCAACCTCGACTACCTCGACGCCGACTCCCAGGGCGGCGGAGGCGGCGGTCCCGCCGTCCCCTTCGGCAGCCACCGCTTCCCGTACACCGCAGGCACCCTCAAGCCCTCCGGCGCGCAGAGCACCGTCGACCAGGCGGTCGTCACCACGTACAACCAGTGGAAGGCCGCCTTCGTCAAGCACAACTGCGGCAACGGCTGGTACGAGGTCATCTCGCCCGACGCCGACCACCCCTACGTCGCCGAGGCCCAGGGCTACGGCATGGTCGTCACCGCGCTGATGGCCGGCGCCGACGCCAACGCCAGGACCGTCTTCGACGGCATGGTGAAGTTCGTGCTCGCCCACCCTTCGGTGAACAACGCGCACCTCCTCGCCGCCGAACAGGACAGCTCCTGCCGGAGCGTCAACGGCTCGGACTCCGCGACCGACGGCGACCTCGACGTCGCCTACGGCCTGCTGCTCGCCGACCGTCAGTGGGGGAGCACCGGCACCTACGACTACAAGAGCCTGGCGATCGCGCACATCAACGCCATCAAGGCCAGTGAGGTCAACGCCACCACCCACCTGATGCTGCTCGGCGACTGGAGCGGCCCCGGCGAGTCGCACCAGTGGATCACCCGGTCCTCCGACTGGCTGATCGACCACTTCCGCGCCTTCAGGACCGCGACCGGTGACAGCGCCTGGGACACCGTCCGCACCGCCCACCAGAACCTGATCACCCAGCAGCAGGCGAGCTACGCGCCTGGCACCGGACTGCTCGCCGACTTCGTGGTCAACACCAACACCACCCCCAAGCCCGCCGCGGGTGAGGTGCTCGAGAGCCCCAACGACGGGGACTACGGGTGGAACGCCTGCCGCGACCCCTGGCGGCTGGCCGCCGACGCCGTCACCAGCGGCGATCCGGCCTCCCTCGCCTCGGCCCGCAAGCTCAACGCGTGGATCAAGACCAGGACCGGCGGCAACCCCGCCGCCGTCGTCACCGGCTACCACCTGAACGGATCGACGTTCGACAGCGGCCATGACATGGCGTTCACCGCGCCGTTCGCCGTCGCCGCCCTGACCGATCCCGGCTCCCAGGCCTGGCTCGACGCGCTGTGGAACAAGCTGGCGGGCACGCCCATCGACGCGTCGCTCTACTACGGCGGCAGCGTCCAGCTCCAGTCGATGATCGTCGCCTCCGGGAACTACTGGGTTCCCTGACCCGAGCGGTGGGGGCACCTCCCGGCGGGGAGCCGGGAGGTGCCCCCACCGGGCCGCGGCCGTCACGCCGTGGCCCGCCCGTAGAGCACCAGGCACCAGACCAGGCAGCCGAGCGCGCCGGTGGCGGCCACCGCACGGAAGGCGTTCCAGCGGACCCACCGCGTCTCGAAGCGCAGCCGGACCGCGGCGAGCGCGGAGGCAGCGGCGGAACCGGCGTCCCCGACCGCGTCGAGCTCGTCGTTGAGCGGGATGTTGACGGCGAACGTCGAGACCAGCGTCAGCACGTACAGGGCGGCCGCGGCGCCGATCCAGGGCAGCGGACCGTCCGGGGCGTCCCCGACCAGGTGCAGCGCTCCGGCCAGCACGGTGAGCACCAGGGAGCCGCCGAAGCCGAGGGCGAACCAGCCGTTGAGGATCCTCACGTTGATCCCCTGCATGGTGCCGACGAACGTCCGGTCGTCGGTCCCGCGCAGACCGGGCATGACGGCGCACGCGAAGCCGTAGTACAGGCCCGCGATCAACCCGGTGGTGAGCGTGGCGGCCACCAGTGCGACCGTGCGGAACGCGTCCATCGTCCGAACCTCCCTCGGCGGACCGCCGTGCGGCTCGGCGGTCATGGGAACAGTCAAGTCCCCGCGTCCCGGGCGGTCCATGACTCAGAGCCTCAACTCCATACGCGTGCGTCCACGGCGGCGTCTAGGCTGAGCGCCATGGACGCACTCGCCGGTCTCCTGGACGGGCCCCGGGCCCGGGGCGCCTTCCTGATGCGCTCGGTGCTGGACCCGCCGTGGTCGCTGCGGATCGAGGACCGGGCGCCGCTGACCCTGATCTCCCTGGTCCGCGGCGAGGCGTGGGTGCTGCCCCGGGACGGCGCGCCGGTGTGCCTGCGCGCCGGGGACGTCGCCGTCGTACGCGGCCCGGCCCCGTACGTCGTCGCCGACACCCCGGACACACCGCCGCAGATCGTCATCCACCCCGGGCAGCGCACCACCACCCCGGACGGCGAAGAGCTCTGCGAGGCCATGGACTTGGGGGTCCGCACCTGGGGCGACCGGCCGGACGGCGCGACGATGCTGTTCACCGGCACCTACGCGATGGACGGTGAGGTCAGCCGGCGGCTGCTGGAGGCCCTGCCCACGCTGCTGGTGCTGACCGCGGACTCGTGGGAGTGCCCGCTCGTCGCCCTGCTGAACGAGGAGATCGTGCGGGACGAGCCGGGCCAGGAGGTCTTCCTCGACCGGCTGCTGGACCTGCTGCTGATCGCCGTCGTCCGCGCGTGGTTCTCCCGGCCGGAGGCCGAAGCGCCCACCTGGTACCTGGCGTTGGCCGACCCGGTGGTGGGCCACGCGCTGCGCCTGCTGCACGACCACCCGGCCCACCCGTGGTCGGTGGCCGCGCTCGCGGCCAAGGCCGGGGTGTCGCGCGCCGCGCTGGCCCGGCGCTTCACCGACCTCGTCGGTGAGCCGCCGATGGCGTACCTCACCGGATGGCGGCTGTCCCTCGCCGCCGATCTGCTGCGGGAGCCCGAGGCCACGGTCGGATCGGTCGCCGGAAAGGTGGGCTACGGCAGCGCGTTCGCCCTGAGCACCGCCTTCAAGCGGGTCCGCGGCATCCGGCCGCAGGAGCACCGGGCGGGCGTGTGACGCCCCACGAGGCAGGGGAACGGAGCAGGATGACGGCTGAACGGCGCGTGGCGGTGCCCGCGGCGCGGGTGCGGCTCGAGAGCTGGGCGGAGCGGGACCTGGCGCTGCTGCGGGCGACGAACTCCCCGCAGATGATGGAGCACCTGGGCGGCCCGGAGACCGAGGAGCAGCTGTTCGCCCGCCACCAGCGCTACCTGCGGATCGAAGGCGCCGGCACGGGCCGGATGTTCAGCGTCGTGCTGCTCCCGCAGGGCGAGGCGGTCGGCACCATCGGGTACTGGGAACGGCCCTGGCAGGGCGAGACGGTGTACGAGACCGGGTGGGGCGTGCTGCCGCGGTACCAGGGCCGGGGGATCGCGGTGGCGGCCGCCACCGCCGTCATCGCCGACGCCGCGGCCCGGCGCACGCACGCCTCCCTGCACGCGTACCCCTCCGTGGACCACCCCGCGTCGAACGCGATCTGCCGCAAGGCCGGGTTCACCCTGGTCTCCGCGTGCGACTTCGAGTACCCGCCGGGCAACCCCATCCGGTGCAACGACTGGCGGGTGGACCTGACCGCGGCCGCCGGGTAGCGCCGCCGCGGCCCCTGCGGGGGCGGCCGACCTCGTCATGGCGGTGAAATGTCCGCTTTCGAAACCATGGTGGCCGACATCCCGGGCACACGTACACTGGAGCGGTGTCGGGCAGGTCCCTGCTCCGCCCGACCACCTGTACGCATCACCTGTATCCAATCGTCCGCGGCCGGACCAGTCAGCGCCGCCGCCCGGAAATCGGCCGACCCCCACGGGTCCGGAGCCGGCTCCGGGCGCATGCCGCAGTCGTTGCGCAGTGACAGGTAGCGGTCCTCGGCCGATCCGGCCCTACGATCCGCACGCAGATCTCCCCCTGTGGGGACGGCCCCACCTCCACGCGCATCATCGCGGTATCCGGTCTGCCCTCGTCCCTGCCGTCCGGCCGGGCCACCCAGTGCACCGCCGGCCGCTTCCGAGGGGATAGTTGTGAAACTCAGTGCACTGCTCGACGGGCACGACCACCACGTACTGCAGGGCGACCCGGCCACTTCGATCAGCGGGATCGGCTTCGACGCCCACCGGATGACCCCCGGCTCGCTGTACATCGCCGTACCCGACCACGAGGACGGCGGCCCCGGGCTGATCGGGCGGGCCCTGGAGCTCGGCGCGGTCGCGGTCCTGGCCCAGGGCGACGGCCCGCACCTCGCGGGCCTGCCCGAGACGGTCTGCGTGGTGCGGGTGAGCGACGTCCGGGCAGTGGCCGCGGTCGTCGCCTCCCGCTACTACGGCGAGCCGGGCCGCGCGATGGACATCGTGGCCATCACCGGCACCAACGGCAAGACCTCGGTCTCCTACATGGTCGAGGCGGTCCTGCGGATCGCCGAGGGCGTGAAGGTCGGCGTCATCGGCACCTCGGGCAGCCGGATCGGCGGCGAGTCGATCCCCATGCCGAGGTCGGTGCTGAGCACCCCGGAGGCGCCGGACCTGCAGTACCTGCTCGGTCACATGCGGGACCGCGGGACGGCCGGGGTGGTGCTGGAGGCGACCTCGATGGGGCTGCTGCAGCGCCGGGTCGAGGGCGTCTTCATCGACGTGGGCGTCTTCACCAACCTGACTCAGGACCACCTGGACGACCACGGCACCATGGGGCACTACAAGGACGCGAAGCTGCGGCTCTTCCAGGGGCTGTGCCGGCGTGCGGTGGTCAACGCCGACGACCCGGTCAGCGCCGAGATCATCGCGCTGATGCCGGACGCGGTGACCACGTACGCCCTGGACGGCGCGGCGGACTACCGCGCCACGGACCTGGTCGTGGACGCGGCCGGCAGCCGCTTCACGCTGCACCACGCGGGCCGCCGGTACGCGGCCGCGATCCCGGTGCCCGGCCGCTTCTCGGTGGCGAACGCGCTGGCCACCGTGGCGGCGTGCCATCTGCTCGGCCACGACCTGCAGGGGCTCGTCGACGCCCTCGCCCTGATGCCGCCCACGCCCGGGCGCCTGGAGCGCTACGACACCCCGGGGGGCGCCCGCGTGATCGTGGACTACGCGCACTCCCCGGACTCGCTGGAGAAGGTCCTCACCACCATCCGCACCTTCACGACCGGCCGGATCATCACCGTCTTCGGCTGCGGCGGGGACCGGGACATCACCAAGCGGGCCACCATGGGCACCATCGCCGGTGAACTCTCCGACCTGTGCGTGCTGACCTCGGACAACCCGCGCTACGAGGACCCGGAGGAGATCCTGGACCAGATCGCCCCCGGACTGGTCCGCACCGGGATCCCGTTCCAGCGCATCGCCGACCGCCGGGAGGCGATCCGCTACGCGCTGTCCGCCGCCGGCCCCGACGACATCGTGCTCGTCGCGGGCAAGGGCAGCGAGCCGTTCCAGATCGTCGGGGACGAGCTGCTCCCGTTCAGCGACATGGGCGTGGTCCACGAGCTGGCACTGGAGCCGGCAGCGGAGCCGGCGGTCCGCTAGCCGCACGGCGGCCGCCGAGGTCCCGCCGCCCGGGTCGGACCGCTCAGGTCAGGCGCATCGCGAAGGTCACGACGGTCCCGGGGGAGGCCGCCGTGATCACCAGGCGGTCGGAGAGCAGCCGGGTGAGCCACAGTCCGCGGCCGACCGGGGCGCCGTCGAGTCCCGGCACCAGCTCGGGGATGACGTCCGCGGAGAAGCCGGGGCCGCAGTCGCTGACACGGCACTCCAGTTCGTCGCCGACCTTGGTCAGGGCCAGATCCCCGTCCCCGCCGGCGTGTTCCACGACGTTCGAGGCGACGGCGTCCACGGCGAGGACGAAATCGCCGCGGCGCGGCCCCGACAGCCCCGCCAGGGACGCGCGCCGGTCGACGAGGACCCGCAGCCGGGGCAGGTCCGCGCCGGTGAACGCGACCTGCAGCAGGCACTCCGCGGGCCGGTCGACCGAGCCGCCGGCCGGGTAGGTCAGCATCGCGTCCCCGTCCCGGTCAGCACCAGCCGGTCCGGTCCCGGCTCGCCCAGCGCGCGCAGGACGCGGAGCTGGCCGGGCTCGCAGCGGACGTCGACGCGGTCGTGCTCCTCGGCGGCGCCGACCAGGCGCAGGAGGTCGTCGGCGCACCGGGCGCTGAGGAAGCTCAACTGCGTCAGGTCCACGACGAGTTCGCGGGAGTGCGCGGTGCGCGCGAGCGCCCCGCGGACGGCAGCGCAGAACTGCTCGCCGGTGGCGAGGTCCGCCTCGCCGATCAGCCGCAGCGAGGTGTCGCCGTGCACCGCCCGCAGCTCGCCGAGCCGGGAGAGCAGGTTGACGGGGTGCGCCCGGCACATCCGCGCCAGGATGTCGTCGTCGAACCGGCGGCGGTCGTACGCGCAGATCTCGCTGTAGGAGCCGTCCGCGAACAGGTGCTCGGCGTGGGACTCCCGGTGCGCCATGGTGTCGAGGTCGGCGTCCAGGTCCGCCACCCAGTGCATGTCGATGTAGGTGCGCAGCCCGGTGTACCCCTGGCGGCGCGCGCGGGCGGTCTCCTCGCGGATCCGCTGCCACTGCCGTTCGGCGGTGAAGCCGCGGTCGGGGCGCAGGAGGGCGCGCATGCTGGTGAGCACCAGCTGGCCGCAGGCCCGGACACCGGCCATCGACGGGCTGTCGGCCTCCAGGCGGGACCACAGCTCGTCATCGCTCACCCGGGGAGCGGCGAAGAGCATGACCTTCTCGCCCCGGGCGAGGCCTGTCCAGGCGAAGGTGGTGAGTACATCCCAGTTCGACTCGTCGTCGTCATAGCCGACGAAGCAGTGGTCGCCCGCTCGCGTGCGCTGCACGGAGATCGTGGCGGGATGGACCTCATCCCAGACGGGCATCGCCCCTCGCTTTCCTACGGTTCGGGCCGCGGTTCCCGCGGCCCGAAGGCGTGGCAAAACTAGCGAGTCTGCATTCACGTGCGGCGAGGACCGACCGAAATGAGCGATGGCGGAGGGAAGTTGTTCTCCCGCTGCCAGGAGGGCTCGCGATATGTCATCGCGTGATCGGATCTGACCGTTCGTCGAGATGCCGGTGACCGGTCACCGGCGTAGGTCATCGACGTCGCGGCTCAGCGCGGAACGCGGTGCCCCGCCGTGGCGCGTCCTACCACTTCGAGCGCTGCATGAAGCGCCGGTGGGCCGACTGGGCGGAGTCGGAACGCTGGACGGGTACGGGTGAGGGCTTCTGCTGCGGACTGTCGGTGGACTGGCTCGGGCCGCTGGTGGTGCCGGGCATGATCTTCGTCCTCCCTGTCGGTGTCGACGGCGCTGTGGATCAGGAGGCGCCAGGTTAACCGCCGATGGTGCGGTCCGGGCTTCTCATCGGGCCGCATACCCCCGTTCGGGGGACGCATCCACCGCAACCTGTTGACGGGACACGGTCAGAGTTCTACCGTCCGATGGCGGTGGACTGAGTTGTCTTCTGTTCGCTTTTCGGAACCCTTCTCCACAAACCCCAACGGCCCTTGCCCGGCCGCGAAGAAGGAGCCCCCCGTATGCGAAGCATTCCGCGCACCCCCTTATCCGTGCTGCGAACACCCCTGGCCGTCCTGCTCGCACTCGTGCTCGCCGCGTTCGCCGTCCTGCAGGCGCCGCCCGCCCACGCGGCGGTGAACACCGCGATCACGCTCGACGGCGCCTCCCCGGGCCGGGTCTTCGACGGCGCCGGCGCGATCAGCGGCGGAGGGGGCAACTCACGCCTGCTGGCGGACTACCCGGAGCCGCAGCGCGGCCAGATCCTGGACTACCTGTTCAAGCCCGGGTACGGCGCGGCGCTGCAGATCCTCAAGGTCGAGATCGGCGGCGACACCAACTCCACCGACGGCGCGGAGCCCAGCCACGAGCACACCCGCGGCGCCGTCGACTGCACCACCGGCTACGAGTGGTGGCTCATGGAGCAGGCCAAGGCCCGCAACCCCGCGGTGAAGCTGTACGGACTCGCCTGGGGCGCGCCCGGCTGGATCGGGAACGGGAACTTCTGGTCGCAGGACATGGTCGACTACCTGATCGCCTGGCTGGGCTGCGCCGCGCAGCACGGACTGGCCATCGACTACCTGGGCGGCTGGAACGAACGCGGCTACGACAAGGCCTGGTACGAGAACCTGCACGCGACCCTGGCCGCCAAGGGGTACGGGGCGACGAGGATCGTCGGCGCGGACTCCGACTGGTCGGTCGCCGGGGACATCAGGACCGACGCGGCCTTCGCCGCCTCCGTGGACATCGTCGGCGCGCACTACCCGTGCGGCTACATGTCGGCCATGACGTCCTGCTCCACCACCTCCGACGCCCTGGCGACCGGCAAGCAGCTGTGGGCGAGCGAGAACGGCTCGGAGGACCACAACACCGGCGGCGCCCCGATCGCCCGCGCCATCAACCGGGGTTACCTGGACGCGAAGTTCTCCGCGTTCATCAACTGGCCGCTGGCCGCCGCCCTCTACCAGAACCTGCCGTTCAACACCGACGGGATGCTGACCGCCACCCAGCCCTGGTCCGGCTCGTACAGCGTCGGGAAGAGCACCTGGGCCACCGCGCACACCACGCAGTTCACCCAGCCGGGCTGGCAGTACCTGGACTCCGGCAGCGGCTACCTGGGCGGCGACCGGGCGAACGGCAGCTACGTCAGCTACCGCTCGCCGGGGAAGACCGCCTGGAGCACCGTCCTGGAGACCCTCGACGCCCCCGCCGCCCAGACCGTCACCCTCAGGACCGCCGGGGGACTGCCCGGCGGCACGGTGCACGTCTGGTCCAGCGACTTCGCCTCCGGCCGGCAGGGCGACTACCTCGTGCGCGGGGCCGACCTGACTCCCGTGGCCGGTGCCTACCAGCTGACCCTGCAGCCGGGCCGGGTGTACTCGGTGACCACCACCACCGGCCAGGGCGCCGGAACGGCCGCCCCGCCCGCCCGCAACCTGCTCGCGCTGCCCTACGCCGACGACTTCCAGTCCGTCCGGCGCGGCGGCGAGGCCCGGTACCTGGCCGACATGAACGGCTCCTTCGAGGGGGCGGCGTGCGGCGCGGGCCGCACCGGCACCTGCGTCCGGCAGATGGCCACGACGACGCCGATCACGTGGGACAACGGCAGTGATCCGTACGCGACCCTCGGCGACCTGAGCTGGTCCGACTACACCGTGTCGGCCGACGCGATGCTGGAGCGGGCGGGCGCGGTCCGGCTGCTGGGCCGGATCGGCACCCAGAAGGGCTTCTCACCGGGCAGCATCAACGCCTACTCCCTCCACCTCGCCAGCACCGGCGCCTGGTCCATCCTCCGCGACAGTGCCACCGGGGCGGTCACCACCCTCGCCTCCGGCACCGTCGCCGCCCCCGGAACCGGCAGCTGGCACCGCCTCGCCCTGACCTTCGCCGGGCGCACCATCACCGCGACGATCGACGGCGCCAGGGCCAGCGCCGCCACCGACGACTCCTACGGGGCCGGGCAGGTCGGCATCGGCACCGCCGGGTACGTGGCCGCCCAGTTCGACAACCTCAGCGTCACCCCCGGCTCACCGGCCGTCCCGTCGGGCACGTACACGCTGGTCAACCGCAACAGCGGCAAGGCGCTCGACGCGGCCGGGCAGGGTACCGCCGACGGCACGCCCATCATCCAGTGGACCCGCAACGGCGGCGGCAACCAGCAGTGGCGGATCGCCGCGGCCGGCGGCGGCTACTCCACCGTCACCGGAGTGAGCAGCGGCAAGGCACTCGACGTACCCGCCGCCTCCAAGGTCGCGGGGACGCAGCTCAACCTCTGGACGGCCAACGGGGGCGCCAACCAGCAGTGGCTGCTCGTGCCCTGCGGCGGCGGCTCCTACACGCTGGAGAACCGCGACAGCGGTCAGCTCGCCGATGTCAGCGGGGCCTCCACCGCCGACAACGCACCGGTCGTCCAGTGGCCGGCCAACGGCGGCGCCAACCAGCAGTGGCAGCTGGTGCCCGTCCCCTGAGTGACTGCCCCGTCCGCGACGGACCGGCCGATCCGTCGCGGACGGCAGCCGGACCCTGCCAGTGGTAGGAGCCGCGCTGGTACGCACCGCGTGCGTACGCGGCACAGAGGGCTGGGTCGGCCTGGCCGGACGGCGAAGTATTCCTTCCGGGAGCCCGCGGCGCGATCGGCGCGGCGGGCCCGGTATCCGGAGGGAACGGGACGATGACGATGACTGAAGGGGCGCCGACCGGGGTCGGGGCGCCGGCCGGCGGATCCGTGCGGGAGCCGGTGCGGGAGGTGGGACGCGAGCCGGCCCCGGAGCCGGTGCGGGAGTCCGGGCCCGACCGGATGACGGGCCGGCTGCGGCTGGTCCTGGTGGTGCTGCTGGTCGCCCAGTTCATGCTGGCCGTGGACTTCTCGATCCTCAACGTGGCCCTGCCGGTGGTGGGCCAGGGGCTCGGGTTCCCGCTGGCGGACCTGCAGTGGATCGGTACCTCGTTCGCCCTGGCCGCCGCGGGGTTCACGCTGCTGTTCGGCCGGATCGCCGACATCGTCGGCCGCCGCCGGCTCTTCCTCGGCGGGCTGGCCGTGCTGGGCGTCTCCTCGCTGGTCGGCGGGCTCGCGGTCGACCCGGCCATGCTGCTGGCCGCCCGCGTCGCCCAGGGACTGGCGACCGCGGCCGTCACCCCGGCCGGACTGTCGCTGCTGACCTCGTCCTTCCCCGAGGGCCCGCTGCGGGACAAGGCGCTCGGTCTCAACGGCGCCCTGATGTCGGCCGGCTTCACCGCGGGCGCGGTCCTCGGCGGGGTACTGACCGACCTGCTCTCCTGGCGCTGGGCCTTCTTCGTCAACGTCCCGGTCGCGGCGGCGGTACTGATCGTGGCCCCGCTGGTGATCAAGGAGAGCCGTCCCGCGGTCCGGCCGCGGCTGGACGTGCCCGGCGCGATCACCGTCACCCTCGGCCTGCTCGCCCTGGTCTTCGGGCTGACCACCGCGGGTGAGAAGGGCTGGGGCGATCCGGTGGGGCTGCTCTCCCTGGCGGCCGGCGCCGCGCTCCTCGTCGCCTTCCATGTCGTGGAGAAGAGCGCGTCCGCCCCCCTGGTGCCGGTGGCGATGCTGCGGCGCCGCACCGTGATCTGGGGCAACGTCGCCGGTCTCATCGCCTTCGTCACCGAGACCTCGCTGGTCTTCCTGCTCACCCTCTACCTGCAGAAGGTGCTGGGCTTCTCCCCGCTGGCCGCGGGCCTGTCCTTCGGGGTGCTGGGGCTGGGCACCGTCGCCGGCGGCCTGGTCGCGGCCCGGGTGATCGGGCGGATCGGCACCCGGGCCACCCTGGTGGCCGGAGGCCTCGTCCAGGCCGCCGCGACGCTGGCGCTGGTCGCCCTGGGCGACGACCGCGGCTGGATGGCGCTGCTGCTGGCGGCCACGTTCGTCGGCGGGATCGGCAACATGCTGGTGATCGTCGGCTTCATGGTGACCGCCACCTCCGGCATCCCCGACGCCGAGCAGGGCATGGCGACCGGCCTGGCCACCATGACGCAGCAGGTCGGCATCACCATGGGCGCCCCGGTCATGAGCGCGATCGCCACCGCCGGGATCACCGCCTCGTCCGGGACCGGTGCCGTCCTGGCCGGCATCGGGAACGCGGTCCTGGTGAACGCGGCCCTCGTGCTGGCCGGCGCGGTCCTCGCGGCCCTGTTCCTGCGCGGCGCCCGGCGGGCATGACGCCGGTCCCCGGCGGTGCGCCGCACACGCGGCGCACCGCCGGAACGGCCGCATCCGGCACGGACGGCGGTCACGTGCTACTGTGGATCTCAGTTGCAGTTGTGGTACCCATGAAACTTTGTGTGCACCTGACGGTTACATCCCTCAGGTGCATTTTGTTTTTCCGGTCATCTCCGGATGGGCTCATTGCGGCGACGCGGAACACGTGAAGTGCGTATTCCGGCTGTGCCCCCTATCAGAGGAGATTTGACATGGCTACTGGCACCGTGAAGTGGTTCAACGCGGAAAAGGGCTTCGGTTTCATCGAGCAGGACGGTGGCGGCGCTGACGTCTTCGCCCACTACTCGAACATCGCCGCTCAGGGCTTCCGTGAGCTCCAGGAGGGCCAGAAGGTCTCCTTCGACGTCACCCAGGGCCAGAAGGGCCCGCAGGCGGAGAACATCGTTCCCGCCTGACGCTGACAAGAGCTGAGCCAGGGCCCGCACCTCACGGTGCGGGCCCTGGCTGTTGCCCGGACTCCGTCGTGAACGCCGGAGTCCGTGTTCGTCATTCGTCATTTGCTTCGGTTCGTTCTTGCGATTCCTTGCGCGGCTGCCGGCCGCCGAGCCTTCCTCGACACGCGCCGCATCGAGGAAGGTTCCGCATGAACCGCACCACGCGCTCGAACAGCCCCTACGCCCGCAGCAGCCGCACCGGCGGCTCGGGCAGCAGCTACACCAAGCCCTCCGGCGGCTCCGGGAACACCAACGGCTTCACCGGCCGCTCCCGCTCGCAGTCGTCGAACCGCCCCAGCGGTGCCGGCCGCCGGCCGGCCGCGCTGCAGGGCGAGTTCGCCCTGCCGGTCACGATCACCCCGGCGCTGCCCGCCGTCACCGCGTTCGGCGCGCTGGACATGCCGGTCGAGGTGCTCAAGATGCTCACCAGCCTGGGCATGAACGAGCCGTTCCCGATCCAGGGCGCGACGCTGCCGAACTCACTGGCGGGCCGTGACGTCCTCGGCCGCGGCCGCACCGGTTCCGGCAAGACCCTCGCCTTCGGCCTGGCGATGCTCTGCCGCACCGCCGGGCAGCGCGCCCAGCCGCGGCAGCCGCTCGCGCTGGTGCTGGTGCCGACCCGCGAGCTGGCGCAGCAGGTCACCGACGCGCTCACCCCGTACGCCCGTGCCCTGCACCTGCGGCTGGCCACGGTCGTCGGCGGCATGTCGATCGGCCGCCAGGCGAGCGTGCTGCGCGGCGGTGCCGAGATCGTCGTCGCGACGCCCGGCCGGCTCAAGGACCTGATCGACCGGGGCGACTGCCGGCTGGACCGGGTGGCCATCACGGTCCTCGACGAGGCCGACCAGATGGCCGACATGGGCTTCATGCCGCAGGTCACCGCGCTGCTGGACCAGGTGCGCCACGACGGGCAGCGGATGCTGTTCTCGGCCACCCTGGACCGCAACGTCGACCAGCTGGTGCGCAAGTACCTGCACGACCCGGTCGTCCACTCCGTCGACCCCTCGGCCGGCGCGGTCACCACGATGGAGCACCACGTGCTGCACGTGCACGGCGCCGACAAGCGGGCCACCACCACGGAGATCGCCGCGCGTGAGGGCCGGGTGCTGATGTTCCTGGACACCAAGCACGCCGTCGACATCCTCACCCGCGAGCTGCTGGCCAGCGGTGTGCGGGCGGCCGCGCTGCACGGCGGCAAGTCGCAGCCGCAGCGCAACCGGACGCTGGAGCAGTTCAAGACCGGGCACGTGACCGTGCTGGTGGCGACCAACGTCGCCGCCCGCGGCATCCACGTCGACAACCTGGACCTGGTCGTCAACGTCGACCCGCCGAGCGACCCGAAGGACTACCTGCACCGCGGCGGCCGTACCGCCCGCGCGGGGGAGTCCGGTGTGGTCGTCACGCTGGTGCTGCCCAATCAGCGCCGCGACATGACGCGCCTGATGGCCGACGCGGGCATCACGCCCAAGACGACCCAGGTCCGCTCCGGCGAGGCCGAGCTGACGCGGATCACCGGCGCCCAGGCCCCGTCCGGCATTCCGGTGGTCATCACCGCCCCGGTGTCCGAGACCGCGAAGCGCAGCGCCGCCTCGACCCGCGGCCGCCGCAGCCGCACGGCCCAGGCCCGTCGTGCCGGTGCGCCGGATCGTTCCTCCCGGCCGCGTACGACGACCGTCTGACCCCTGCGGGGCTGATCCCGCAGAGCCTCCGTCCGACCGTTGCCGGTCGGCCGGGGCAGTACCGAAAGACCGCCGGGTCCCACTGACGAGTGGGGCCCGGCTTTTCCGTTGTCAGCCGCCGCTCTCGCCGGTGAGCGGTTCGCGCGGCGACGCCGGGAGCACCGCCTCGCTCACCCCGTCGACCAGCGTCAGCACCTGGTCGGCGCCGGTCAGCTCCAGCGTGCGCAGCAGTTGCGGGGTGGGGTCGGCCAGCACGAGGACGTCGCCGGCGTCCTCCAGCTTCTGCCGGATGGTGAGCAGCAGACCCAGCCCGCGGGAGTCGCAGAAGGTGAGCCCGCCGCAGTCCAGGACCAGCCGGGAGCGGCGGGCAGGACCGTCCTGCCGGGCCCGCAGCACGACGTCCACGGCGCTCGCCAGGACGTCCTCGCTGTCGAGGTCGAGCTCGCCGACCAGGGCGAGGACGTGGGCATCCCCCTGGTCGTGGTGTACGGGCCGCACCTGCAGCCGAGTCATGGTCGTCTCCCGGAAGATCAAGATCACCGATGGTGGGGTGCGCCTGCGGCGGGGCGGGCGAGGGTAGCGTACCTGGCTTCCTGGCGAGCGTAAATCTATCTCCGCCACGATAGACATTTCCTGATCGGGTTGTTAGGTTTTCTGACGTAAAGAAGGACGTCGGTGATCTCCGGCCGTTGCCTCGCCCCGCGTGGGCCGTACGCCGCAGAGGTGCGATGACTCGATGACTCCCAGACCCCGTACGAAGACGACGGACAAGTTCGACGACGACGACTACCCCGCCTACACGATGGGCCGCGCCGCGGAGATGCTCGGCACGACGCCCGCCTTCCTGCGGGCGCTGGGTGAAGCGCGCCTGATCACCCCGCTGCGCTCGGAGGGCGGCCACCGCCGCTTCTCGCGCTACCAGCTGCGCGTCGCCGCGCGCGCCCGCGAACTCGTCGACCAGGGGACGGCCATCGAGACGGCCTGCCGCATCGTGATCCTGGAGGACCAGCTCGAGGAGGCCCTGCGCCTGAACGAGGAGCTGCGCCGGCCGGCGGGCGGCGAACCGGTCCAGGACACCTGAGCCGCTGGACGTCCGGCGGTCCTTCGGTCCCGGCGGCCTGCCGCCGCGGGGCCGCAGCGCCTAGGGTCGGGGCTGTGCTGAGCATCGTGGATGAACTGACCGGCCCCGGTCCGCTGCGCGTCTGCGCCCATGTGCCGGGGGAAGGCGAACCGGGTGATCTGACCGGGCTGCGGGTGCTCCTCGTCGCGGACGTGCTGGCGCGCGTCGTCGAGCTGCGCGGCAGAGCCGTGCTCCTGGGACGGACCGGCCCGCACGTCCCGTCGGCCGAGGCGGCGGGCATCCGCCCCGCCGACGCCACCGGCACCCTCGAGGAGATCACCGCAACGCTGGGCGGCCCTCCCGTCGCGCATGTCACCTCGCGCGCCTACGAGGGCGCGGGCGGCGTGACGGTCCGGGTCGGCGAGGCGGGCATCACGGGACCGGCGGAGCCGGACGCGCTCGCCGCGCGGGCGCTCCTGCTCGGGCATCCGCACCACGAGCCGCTCGCCGCCACGTCGGAGGACATCGCCGCCGACGGGCGCCTGCTGGCCCGCTGGCGGGGCGCGGTGGCCGACTGGGCCGAGGAGCCGTCCAAGCCGATGGCCGCCGACCTGGTGCGCGCGGCCCGGGCCGCGCTGGAGGACTCCCTCGACACCCGCGAGGTGCTGCGGCTGCTGCGCGGGCTGGAGGCGGCGGGCGAGGTGCCGGCGGGCGCCAAGTTCGAGACCTTCGCCCACCTCGACCGCGTCCTCGGCCTGGAGGTCGTCCGCGAGATCGGCCGCCCGCGCGCCACCGGGACGCCGGAATGAGCGGGACGCGACAGCTGGTGGTCCTGCGGCACGCGAAGTCCGCCTGGCCCGAGGGCGTCCCCGACCACGACCGGCCGCTGAACCGCCGCGGCCTGCGCGACGCCCCCGCCGCCGGCCGGTGGCTGGCCGAGGCGGGCATACGGCCGGACCTCGTCCTGTGCTCCACCGCCCGCCGCACCCGCCGGACGTGGGAACTGGCCGCCGCCGAGCTGCCGGCGCCGGTGCCGGTCCGCCACGAACCGCGCCTCTACGGCGCCCCCGAGGACGAACTGCTCGCCCTCGTCCGCGAAACGCCCGCCGGCGTGCGGACGTTGCTGCTGGTCGGCCACAACCCCGGCGCCCAGGAACTGGTCCTGCGCCTGGCCGGCGAGGCTGCCGGCACCACCCTGACCCGCGCCGCGACCAAGTTCCCCACCTCCGCCACCGCCGTCCTCACCTGGAGCGGCCCGTGGTCCGTCCTCCGGCCGGGATGCGCTCTGCTGGCCGACTTCGCGGTGCCGCGCGGGCGGCCCGAGGACCGCCCCTGAGCCGCGGGTCACGGCAGCAGCGGCGCCAGGAGTTCTTCGTCTGCGGGGTACGGGCGCTCGGCGGGGAGCAGCCGGGTCGCGGCGGGCAGGTCGCCGGCGCGGACCAGGGCGTGGACCTCCCGGGCGAGCGGTGTCACGTCCGTGATGCCCACTGTCCACGCGTCCGCGTACCGGCCGGCCGCGGCGCCCGACAGGCCCAGCTGGAGCGAGCGGTAGGGCAGCGGCTGGAGCCGCAGGTCGCGTTCGGGGTCCCACTGGACGCGGGCGGGGGAGCGTTTGAGCTCGTGCTTCCACGCGGCCGGGTCGGCGTGGAGGCCGCGCTCGTAGTGCGAGAGGCACGCGTGGCGCAGCGCCCACTCGAAGCCCTCGCGGGTGATCTCGACGGCCAGCACCGTCTCCTGGCCCTCCTTCGTGCCCCACCCGCAGCGGTACATCATCCACAGGAAGCTGGGCTTGATCCAGGTCATGCGGTCGCGCTGCCAGGCGGCCGGGAAGCGGCCGGTGCGGGCCGCGGGCAGGCCGAGGTGCGGTGCGTAGGCCTGGTAGACGGTGACGGTGGTCTCCGTGTGCAGGGCGCGGATGCGGCGGTTCGGTTCTTCCACGGGATACAGGGTGCGGGTGGCGGCCGCGGGTGCGCCAGCGGTTTCTACCGGTGGGTGGGGCCCAGGGTCCAGTAGACGATGGACAGGGTGGCCATCGAGACCAGGGTGGAGACCATCACCGCGTCGCGGGCGAGGTCGGTGTCCAGGTCGTACTGGCGCGCGTAGATGAACGCGTTCTGGGCGGTGGGCAGGGCGGAGCACAGGACCACGGCGAGCAGCTGGTGCCGCGGCAGGTGGAGGAGGAGGCCGCCGACGGCCAGGGCGATCAGCGGCTGCACCAGGGTTTTCAGGCCGACCGTCACTCCGACTTCGAGGATCCGGCCCGGGCCGGTGGCGGCCGGGCGGCCGTGCAGGGACATGCCGAGGGAGACCAGCGCGGTGGGGACCGCGGCCGCGCCCAGCAGTTCGCAGGAGTGGCCGAGGGCCGTCGGCAGCCGCCAGCCCGCGGCGGCGACGACGGCTCCCAGGGCCGAGGCCATGATGATCGGGTTGCGGACCGGCATCGTCAGCATCCGGGTCAGGCCGCCGCTCCGCCGGCCGGAGCCGGAGCCGGAGCCGGTGCCGGCGTCGAGCAGGGTCAGGATGACGGGGGAGACCAGCAGCACCTGGAAGAGCAGGATCTGGGCGACGAACGAGGCGTCCCCCAGTACCCGCAGCGCGACCGGGATCCCGAGGTTGGCCGAGTTGACGTATCCGGCCGCCATGCTGCTGACAGCCTGGTCGGCGAGCTTGTGGTGGAAGAGCCGGCGAGCGGCCAGCAGACCGAGCGCGCAGACCGCGACGGTGCCCGTGGCGAAGGCGATCATCGAGGTGTTGGCGAAGGTCTCGAGGCGGGCCCTGGAGATCATGACGAACAGGGCGGCGGGCATGGCCACGTGGAAGACGAAGCGGCCGAGGACGGGCTCCGCCTGCTCGCCCAGCAGACCCGTGCGGCTGACCAGGTAGCCGGCCGCGGTCAGTATCCAGATCGGGGCGAAGGCGGCGAGCAGGGAGTTCATGCGTCCTCGGGTCCGGTGGTGCGCGGACGGGGCCGGGCGGGGGCGGCCCCGGATCGGCGGTGCGCCGCCGTCCATGATCCTCTTCGGCGCGCGGCCGGTTCCGGCGGGGCGGCGGGCCCCGCGGCCGGGACGCGGCACCCGGTCGGCCACTCCGGTGGACACCGCCCGAAACCTTGTACGAAGCCCCGACGGGTCACCCGGATCCGTGTCACGATGTCGCTGTCCGGACTCGGGGGGAGTGCGGCCACCATGGCAGTTGAATTCAAAGTGCTCGGCAGTATCGAGGCCAGCGTCGACGGCCGGCCGGTCGCGCTGGGCCATGCCCGGCAGCGGGGCGTGCTGGCGGTCCTGCTCGCCGACGTCGACCGCCCGGTGACGACCGATCAGCTGGTCGACCGGGTCTGGGGGGAGCGGCAGCCGCGCCAGGCGCGGTCCGCCCTGCACAGCTACCTGTCCCGGCTGCGGCAGGCGCTGGCACCCACCGACGAGGCGCGGATCGTCCGCCACCCCGGCAGCTACTCCCTCACCGTCGCCGACACCGCGACCGTGGACCTGCGCACGTTCCGCCGCCTCGTGGTGCAGGCCCGTGCCACGCGGGACGAGGCGGAGGCGGCGGCCCTGTTCGAGCAGGCGCTGCGGCTGTGGCGGGCGGAGGCCTTCGCCACCATGGACACCCCGTGGATCAACGCGCTGCGCGGCACCCTGGACCGGGAGCGGTTCGCCGCCCAGCTGGACCTGGGCGACCTCCAACTGCGCCTCGGGCACCACGCGGCGCTGCTGCCGGAGCTGTCGGCCCGCGCGGAGGCGCACCCGCTGGACGAACGGGTGGCCGGGCAGCTGATGCTGGCGCTGCACCGCAGCGGCCGGACCGCCGACGCCCTCGACCACTACCAGCGCGTCCGGCGCCGGCTCTCCCGGGAGCTGGGCCTCGACCCCGGGGCGGCGCTGCGGGACATCGAGGCGGGAATCCTGCGCCAGGACACCGGCTCCGGCCCGGCCGAGCCGGTGCCCGCGACCCGGCCCGTGCACCGGCCGGGTCCGATGACGGTGCCGGCCCAGCTCCCGCTGGCGGTCGCGGCGTTCACCGGCCGGGAGAGCGAGCTGGCCCGGCTCGACGCCCTGCTGCCCGGGGCGGGGCCGCCCCGCACCGGCGCCGTGGTCATCTCGGCGGTGTCGGGGACCGCCGGGGTGGGCAAGACCACGCTGGCCGTGCACTGGGCGCGCCGGGTGCGTGACGCCTTTCCCGACGGGCAGCTCTACGCCAACCTGCGGGGGTTCGACCCCAGCGGGTCGCTGGTGACGCCGATGGAGGCGGTCCGCGGCTTCCTGGACGCGCTGGGCGTGCCGCCGGCCCGCATCCCGGCCGGTCTGGAGGCGCAGGCCGGGCTGTACCGCAGCATCCTGGCCGACCGGCGGGTGCTGGTCGTGCTGGACAACGCCCGCGACGCGGAGCAGGTCCGCCCGCTGCTCCCCGGCGCGTCCGGCTGCCTGGCGCTCGTCACCAGCCGCAACCGGCTCACCGGCCTGGCCGCGACCGAGGGCGCCCAACTGCTGACCGTCGATCTGCTCGCCCCCGGCCAGGCCCGGGAGCTGCTGGCCGGGCGGCTGGGCGCCCGCCGGGTGGCGGAGGAGCCCGCCGCCGTCGAGGAGATCGTCGCCCGCTGCGCGGGGCTGCCGCTGGCGCTGGCCATCGCGGCGGCCCACGGCGCGGCCCAGCCCGGGTTCCCGCTCGCCGCGCTCGCCGGGGAGCTGCGGGAGGCCGGCAGCCGGCTGGACGTCCTGGACGGCGGCGACCCCGTCACCCAGGTGCGGGCGGTGTTCTCCTGGTCCTACGCGACGCTGAGCCCGGACGCGGCCCGGCTCTTCCGGCTGCTGGGCGTCCACCCCGGGCCCGATATCTCGGTCCCGGCCGCCGCCGGACTGGCCGGGGTGCCGCCGGCGGCCGCCCGTGCGGCGCTGGCCGAACTGACCCGTGCGCACCTGCTCACCGAGCAGGCCACCGGCCGGTTCGCCTTCCACGACCTGCTGCGCGCCTACGCCGCGGAGCTGGCGGGGGCCGTGGACACCGACACCGGGCGGCGCGCGGCGGTGCACCGGATGCTCGACCACTACCTGCACACCGCCCACCTGGCCGACCGGTTGCTCGGCCCGCCGCGCGACCGGATCACCCCGGCCCCGGCGCGGCCCGGCGTGGTGCGCGAGGAACTCACCGACCACGGGCAGGCGCTGGCCTGGCTCAGCGCGGAGCACCCGGTGCTGACCGCGGTCTTCCGGCAGGCCGTGCAGGCCGGATTCGACACGCACATCTGGCAGTTGGCGACGGTGCTGGCCACCTTCCACCAGCGCCGGGCGCTGTGGTCCGACTGGACCGCCACCCACACGGCCGCGCTCGCGGCCGGACACCGGCTGGACGACCGCAGGGTGCAGGCCGGCGCGCACCGCAACCTCGGCAGTGCCTGCTCCGCCCAGGGCCGCCACGGCGACGCGCTCACCCACCTCCAGCAGGCGCTGGCCCTGTACCGGGAGGCCGGCGACCGGCCGGGCGAGGCCCAGGCCCATCTGGTGCTCGGCGGCATCTGGTCCCGGCAGAACCACCCCGAGGACGCGCTCGTCGCCGCGCAGCGGGCTCTGGAGCTGTTCCGCGAGGAGGGCGACCGGGCCTGGCAGGGCCAGGCCCTCAACAACCTGGGCTGGTACCAGTCCCAGCGGGGCGACCACCACCAGGCACTGGAGCTGTGCCAGCAGGCACTGGCACTGGTACGCGGCACGGGCCACGTCACCAGCGAGGCCCACACCTGGGACAGTCTGGGCTACGCCCACCACCACCTCGGACAGTACGACCGGGCCGTCGACTGCTACCAGCACGCGGCGGAGCTCTTCAGCCGGCTCGGCGACCGGTACCACGAGGCCGACATCCTCGCCCATCTCGGCGACACCCACCACGCGGCCCGCAACCCGGCCGCGGCCCAGGACACCTGGGCCCGTTCGCTGGCCATCTTCGAGGATCTCGACCACCCGGACGCCGCCGCCCTGCGCGGCAGGCTGCTGCACCACCTGGGCAGGGACCCGGACGGCGCCTCGCTGCCCGTGCGGGAATGAGGCCCGGCGGCCGTGCCCGGGGGAGGGCCGGACCGCCGCCGTCACGCGCTCGCCAGCAGTTCCTCGATGTCGTCGAGGTGCGCGCCGAGCCGCCGGCACACCTGGAGGTCGGCGACGCCCATGTCGTACTGGTCCAGGCCCAGCAGGCACAGCCCGCGCTGGTAGTGGATCTCGGCGAGGTCGGCGCCGGGCAGGGTGAGCGCCGTGTCGAAGTCGTCCAGTGCCAGGGCGGCCCGCTGGGCGGCGGCGTGCGCCATTCCCCGGTGCAGCAGGACGTGCGGGTCGGCGCCGACGCTGTGCAGGGCGCGGGTGAGGACCTCGGCGGCCGCGGCCGGGCGGCCGAGCCGGAAGTGCGCCGCCGCCCGGTTGACCAGGGCCGGCGGGTAGTCCGGGTCGGCCGCGAGGGCGGCGTCCAGGCGCCGCTCCGCCTGCCGCACCTGTCCGCGCTCCAGCAGGACCATCCCGTACAGGCAGAGCAGCCGGGCGTCGTCCGGGCGCAGTTCCAGGCCGGCCAGGACATCGCGTTCGGCGCCCGCCAGGTCGCCGGCGTCCAGCAGCAGTTCGGCGCGGTGCGCCCGGGCGGGCAGGTCGTCGGGCTCCAGCTCCAGGACCAGGTCGAAGTCGGCCAGCGCCCCCTCGGCGTCACCCGCCTCCCGCCGGGCGGCGCCCCGGTCGCGGTACAGCTCAGGGAAGGGCGGCGAGAGCGCGATCGCGGTGTCGTAGTCGGCGAGCGCGGCGGCCGGGTCGCCGCGCCCGCGGGAGATCCTGGCGCGCTCGCCGAGGTACTCGGTGGAGTACGGGTCCAGTTCGACCAGCGTGCTGAGGTCGGTGTACGCCTCGTCGACGCGGCCCAGCGCGGCCAGCAGCCGCGCCCGGTTGTACAGGAGCCGGGACCGGTGCACCACCCATTCCTCGGTGGCCGGCTGCCCGTCCAGGCGGGCGATGCCCGCTTCGATCAGGGACAGGCCGTGGTGGAAGTTGCCCCGGTGCATCTCGATGACGGCCAGCGCGTTGTCGTTGAACACCTGGTGCAGCGCGCGCTCCCGCGGGTCGCGCAGCAGCGCCGACAGCGCCACGGCGTTGTTCTGCCAGGCGATGGCCGCCTCGTGGTCGCGCGGGGAGAAGAAGCGGGTGTAGAGCATCGCGATGGCGAAGCTGGTGGTCATGTGGACGACCGGGTCGGTGTAGCGCTTGCGCAGGTCGAAGTAGAGCGCGAGCGACTCCTCGAGCCGGCCCAGCGGCACGAGCGCGCCGGCGGCCTGCGTGGTGAACTCGCAGAACGCCTGCTGGTCGGCGGCCGGGTCGGTCACGGCCCGGCCGCGCAGGCCGAGGTCCACGACGGCGGCGGAGAAGTCCTGCTCCGCGCAGAGCCGCAGCGCCTCGGTGAGTGCCGCCCGGCCCCGGCGGCCGGGATCCGTGCCGCGCTCGCGGTGGTAGGGCAGGGCGCCCACCCGGGTGCCCCACGTCGCGTTGCGCTCCAGGCGGTCGGCGCGCCGGTCGTGCAGGGCGCGGATCCGCTCGGGGTCCGCGGCGTAGGCGGCGGCGTAGGCGGCGGCCTCGGCCGGGTCGTCGCTGGAGCCGTCCGCCTCCACATACGCGCGGACCAGGGCCTCCGGCCCGCGCTCGTCGTGCGGCACCGTACCAGCGGGGGCGTTCGCGGTGTCCGCGACGCGCAGGGTGCGTGCGCGGCGGGGTAGCGTCCCGGCCAGTTCGCCGTCCGGCAGCTCGTCCCGGCCGCAGACCACGACCTGGAGGATCTCCGGGTCGCAGCGGCGCAGCAGCAGGGCCACGAATTCCTGCGTGGTCACCTCCGCCGCGTGGATGTCCTCGAAGACCAGCCGCAGCGGACCACCGCCCTCCGCGGCCACCCGCCGCGCGTACCCGAGCAGGAAGGTCACCACTCCCTGGCTCATGCAGCGGATCATCCTGCCGCCGGAGCGGCGGGTGCGGTGCGCGAACGGGCCGGTGGACGTGAGCTGCTGCGGGACGGTGCCGATCACCTCGGCGAGTTCGGGTACGCCGTAGAGCAGTTCCGCGCGGTGCTCCTCGACCAGTTCCGGCCAGCGGGCGTGGGCCTCGGGAAGCAGTGCGGTCAGCACCGTGTCGACCCCGGTGTACGGGCCGCGCAGCCGGCGGTCGCACAGGGCGACCACGGTCGGGCCCCCGGCCGCGGCCGCGCAGCGCAGCCGGTCGGCCCGGCGGGCGCCGATCACTCGCAGATGACAGTGGGCTTCGGACATGTCACATCACTCCTTCGGGGATCGCCGGTGGCGACGGGCGGTGCGCGCCGAAGCGCGCACGACCCGCGCAGGGCGCCTCCTTCGGAAGATCCACGGTGAATGGACTGTGCAGTTGCCAGGGGTTGGCGATGCAGGGAAATTATGTGCGGGCGGAGCGCCGAACGGCCTGGATACCGTACGAGTTGAGAACAGAAAGGGAATTGTCAGAACGCCGTGAGAACACCCGTGGACCGCCGGAATGCCGGATACCGGAATCCGTCCGCCGGTTCCGCGGGGCCCTGCCGGATACCGGCGGGCGGGGGCGATACAAGGTTTCTCCAAGGATTGCCGAAGGCCGGCCGGGCACAGTGGTGTGCCCGGGCGTCACGGCCGGGTCGCCACCTCCGTGCCGCCCGGGCCGCAGGACCGCGTTCGCGGTCGCGGCACGGCGGAAAACCGGGGGATGGCACGATGCGCGTCGAAACAGACAGGAGCCGACCGCCCTGTCCGCCGGCTGCAACGCCGACGGCCACGGCCCTGGCCCGCGAACTGGTGCGGTTGCGGCTGGAACGGGGGCTCTCGCTGCGGAGGCTGGCCCGCCTGGTCGGGATGACGGCCCACAGCGGCCTGGTCGACTACGAGCGGGGCGTGCGGATCCCGCCCGACGACCTGATGGCCATGATCGTCCGGGCGCTGAGACCCGCCGACGACCGGCTGGCCCGGCTGTACCGGGCCGCCGTCGCGGAGCGGGCCCGGCAGAAGCTGGCGGCCGGCCCGCACGGCGGCGCCGGGTGCGCCGCGGAGCGCGACCTGGACACGCTCCTCGCGGAGGGCACCGACGCCCTGGTCGTGCACGGTGATCCGCCGGCCGGGCGGCAGCACTTCGAGCGGGCCCACCAGCTGGCGGAGCGGGCGGGGGACCCGGTCGCGCTGGGCATCGCGGCGCTGGGCCTGAGCGGGCTGTGGCCCCAGCAGCAGCGCACCGCCGCGGGCGCCGCGCTGGTCTGCACGCGGCTGCGGCACGCGCTCTCGCTCGTCGACCCGCAGTCGTCGCTGGGCCTGCGGCTGCGGATCCGGCTGGCCGCGGAGGGCGACGACCCGGCGGGCACCCACACCGCGGTCCTCGCGGCGCTGGACGAGGCCAGGTCCGTCCCCGACCCGGTGGCGCGGGTGGAGGCGCTGGGCCTGGCCCACCACTGCCTGCTCGGTCCCGACCACGGTGAACTGCGGCGGGCGCTCGCCGTCGAGCTGGTGGAGGAGAGCGTCCGCACCGGCCGCCGGGGCGACGTGCTGACGGGGGTGCTGTGGCGGACGGTGGCCGCGTTCCTGGAGGCCGACCCGCGCGCCCAGCGGCTGCTGATGGAGCTGCGGGAGCTGCTGGCGGCGGGGAACCACCGGGCGGTGGCGTTCGTCGCCGACGCGATGGACGTCATGCTCACCATCCGGTCCGGACGGTTCGACGAGGCCGAGGCGCTGGCCCGGGCGTGCGCCCAGCGGGGGGCGGCGATCGGTGACGTCAACTCCGTCGGCTGGCTCGGCACCCACCTGGTGGCGATCCGCTGGTTCCAGGGCCGTCTTCCGGAACTGCTGCCGGGGCTGCGCGTCATGGTGCACTCCCCGGTGCTCAGCGCACGCGACCACTCGGGGTTCGCCGCCCTGGCGGTGGCCGCGGCCCAGGCCGGCAGCCGGCGGGAGGCGGCCGGCGCGCTGGCGACGCTGTGCGGGCGGGGCCTGGCGAACCTGCCCCGGTCGACCACCTGGCTGGGCACGATGGGCGGTGTCGTCGAGGCCGCGCACCTGCTGCGGGACCGCGACACGTCGGCCCGCGCGTACGAACTGCTCGAACCGTTCGCGCACCTGCCGGCGATGTCGGGCCCGGCCGTGGTCTGCTTCGGCTCCGTCCACCACAGCCTGGGCGTCGCGGCGCTGACGACGGGCGACGCCGACCGGTCGGTGGAGCACCTGCGGGCCGCGATCACCGGCCACCTGGCGATGGCGCACTGGCCGGCCGTCATGACCTCCCGGGTGCGGTACGCCCAGGCGCTCACGCTCAGGGGCCGCCCGGACGACGCCGCGGCCGCCCGGCTGGAACTGGCCACCGCCGCCGAGGAGGCGGCGGCGATGGGCATCGCACCGCCGGCCGTGTGACCGGTCGCGCTCCGCGCGGACGCGACCCATATGGCCCTACTCGCCGGGTAAGGGGGAGGGGAAGGTTCAAGGGGGACCACCACGAGCTTTGGAGGACGACATGCGCGACGTCCCGACCCCGAACCCGACCCCGGCACCCGGTATCGCTGATGCGGAACTCCGGTCGCTGGACGCCCACTGGCGCGCCGCCAACTTCCTGGCGGCCGGGCAGATCTACCTCATGGGCAATGCCCTGCTGCGGCGACCGCTGGTGCCGGAGGACATCAAGCCCCGGCTGCTGGGCCACTGGGGCACCTCGCCGGGGCTGAACCTGGTCCACACCCACCTCAACCGGGTGATCAAGTCCCGCGGGCAGGACGCCGTGTGCGTCTGGGGGCCCGGCCACGGCGGGCCGGCGGTGCTGGCCAACTCCTGGCTGGAGGGGTCCTACTCGCAGACCTATCCGAGCATCGGGCGGGACGCCGACGGGATGGCGAAGCTGTTCCGGCAGTTCTCCTTCCCGGGCGGGGTGCCCAGCCATGTCGCGCCCGAGACCCCCGGCTCGATCCACGAGGGCGGCGAGTTGGGCTACTCGCTCTCCCACGCCTACGGCGCCGCGCTGGACAACCCCGGCCTGCTGGTGGCGTGCGTGATCGGGGACGGCGAGGCGGAGACCGGCCCGCTGGCGGCGTCCTGGCATTCCAACAAGTTCCTCGACCCGGTGCACGACGGCGCGGTGCTGCCCATCCTGCACCTGAACGGCTACAAGATCGCCAACCCGGCCGTCCTCGCCCGGCTGCCCGCGGCCGAACTCGACGAGCTGCTGCGCGGCTACGGCCACGACCCGCTGTACGTCACCGGCGACGACCCGATGACCGTCCACCGGGCCATGGCCGCGGCGATGGACAGCGCCCTCGACCGCATCGCCGAGATCCAGCGGGCCGCCCGCGACGACGGCGCCACCGGGCGCGAGCGCTGGCCGATGATCGTGCTGCGCACCCCCAAGGGGTGGACGGGGCCGGTCGAGGTCGACGGGCTGCCGGTGGAGGGCACCTGGCGCGCGCACCAGGTGCCGCTGTCCGGGGTGCGGAGCAACCCGGAGCACCTGCGGGCGCTGGAGGCGTGGCTCAGGTCCTACCGCCCGGAGGAGCTGTTCGACGCCGACGGCCGCCCCACCGAACAGGTGCTGGCCTGCGTGCCGGAGGGCGACCGCCGGCTCGGCGCCACTCCGCACGCCAACGGCGGCCTGCTCCTGCGCGACCTGCCCGTCCCGGCGCTGGAGCACTTCGCGGTCCCCGTCGACAAGCCCGGCGCGACCCAGCACGAGCCCACCCACGTCCTCGGCGGCCTGCTGGCGCAGATCATGGCCGACACGGCCGCCCGCCGCGACTTCCGCCTCGTCGGCCCGGACGAGACGGCGTCCAACCGGCTCCAGGACGTCTACCGGGCGACCGGCAAGGCCTGGCAGGCCGAGACGCTGGACGTCGACGAGCACCTCGACCGGCACGGCCGCGTCATGGAGATCCTCTCCGAGCACACCTGCCAGGGGTGGCTGGAGGGATACCTGCTGACCGGCCGCCACGGGCTGTTCTCCTGCTACGAGGCGTTCGTCCACATCGTCGACTCCATGGTCAACCAGCACATCAAGTGGCTGCGCGTCACCCGCACCCTGCCGTGGCGCCACCCGATCGCCTCGCTCAACTACCTGCTGACCTCGCACGTGTGGCGGCAGGACCACAACGGCTTCTCGCACCAGGACCCCGGCTTCATCGACCACGTCCTGAACAAGGCGCCCGAAGTCGTGCGCGTCTACCTGCCGCCGGACACCAACACCCTGCTGTCGGTGGCCGACCACGTGCTGCGCTCCCGCGACTACGTCAACGTCGTCGTGGCCGGCAAGCAGCCCACCTTCGACTGGCTCAGCCTGGACGACGCCCGGCAGCACTGCGCCCGCGGCGCCGGGATCTGGCCGTGGGCCGGCACCGAGGACGGCGAGAAGGAGCCCGACGTGGTGCTGGCGTGCGCGGGCGACGTGCCGACCCTGGAGGTGCTGGCCGCCGCCTCGCTGCTCCGCCGCCACCTGCCGGACCTCGCGGTCCGCGTGGTCAACGTCGTCGACCTGGCGCGGCTGCTGCCCAAGGAGGAGCACCCGCACGGCATGTCCGACCCCGACTACGACGCGCTGTTCACCCAGGACAAGCCCGTCATCTTCGCCTACCACGGCTACCCGTGGCTGGTGCACCGGCTCGCCTACCGCCGTACGGGGCACGCGAACCTGCACGTGCGCGGGTACAAGGAGATCGGGACCACCACGACCCCCTTCGACATGGTGGTCCGCAACGACCTGGACCGCTACCGCCTGGCGATGGACGTCATCGACCGGGTGCCGGGCCTGGCCGTGCGCGCCGCGCCGATCCGCCAGCTGCTGGAGGACACCCGGACCCGGCACCACGCCTGGGTGCGGGAGCACGGCACCGACCTGCCCGAGGTCGAGGAGTGGACCTGGGAGGGCTGACGTCCCAACAGGGCCGTCGGACGTGAGCCGTAAGCCCGTAGCGGGATCACCGAAGTCCGAGGGGTCGTCCGCATCCGTGCGGGCGGCCCCTCCGCCGTGCGCGCGGGGTCCGCCGGCTGGCGGCGTCCGGATCCAGCCAGCGTCGCAGCCAATCCTGACAGTTGTTCAGTTTCGTGGCACGCTGCCCCACGCACACCGAATCCGCACCGCTCGTCTGCCCGGGCCGCACCGACCGCGGCCCGGCCCCTCACGGGCCGAGCGACTCCTCGCCCGGCCATGGCAGAAGGAGTACGCGTGAGACGCCCCCGTCATGCCCTCGCCGGCATCCTGCTCTCCGCAGGCGCCCTGATCGCCGCGAGCCTGCAGGTCACCGCGGCGCAAGCCGCCCCCGCCCCGGTCACCGCCGGGCCGGCCGCGTCCGTCCACACGGGCGCCGCCACGGCCGCCGCCCAGCAGCGGGTCGGCGCGTTCTGGACCGCCGACCGGATGCGCGCGGCCGTACCGCTCGACCTGCTCCCGGTGACCGCCGGCGCCCTGCGGGCCCCGGTCGACCGCGGCCGGGAGACCGTCGTCGCCCCCACCCGCGCGAGCAGCGCGACCCCGCGTGCCGCCACCCCCGCGTCGGTCGCCGGACCGATGGCGTTCCCCAACGCCGGGGGCCCGTGGAGCGGCGGCGGCGCGATCGTCACCACCTCGGGCCGGGTGTTCTTCACCTTCCAGGGGCGCAACGCCTCCTGTTCGGGTGACGCCGTCACCAGCCAGAACGCCAGTCTGGTGATCACCGCCGGGCACTGCGTCAAGTACCAGGGCAGCTGGCACACCAACTGGACCTTCGTTCCCGGCTACCACGACGGCCAGGCCCCGTACGGCACCTGGACGGCCGCCAAGACGCTGGCCACCAGCCAGTGGGCGTCCAGCGAGAGCATGAACTACGACGTCGGCGCCGCCGTCGTCAACCCGCTGAACGGCCGCCGGCTGACCGAGGTCGTCGGCGCCCAGGGGCTGAAGTTCAACGGCGGCTACAACCAGGCCATGTACGCCTTCGGCTTCCCTGCCGCCGCCCCCTACGACGGCACGCGGCTCGACTACTGCAGCGGCAACACCAGCAAGGACTTCCTGCTCACCACGGACCACGGCATGTCCTGCAACATGACGGGCGGCTCCAGCGGCGGACCGTGGTTCAGCTCGTTCGACGAGGCCACCGGCACCGGTCTGCAGACCTCGGTGAACAGCTTCGGCTACACCTTCCTGCCCAACAGGATGTTCGGCCCGTACTTCGGAACCGTGGTGCAGACCTTCTACAACCAGGCGCAGGCGTCCTGACACCGCCCGCGCGCTGCGAGGGGCACCGTCCCGCCGGGACGGTGCCCCTCGCGGAGAAATGATCGAGAATGCGGCACGGCCGGAATTGCATCTTCCACCGCTGTGGATTCCCGTTGATCATAAATAAAAATGATCGTCGGTTCATAATCCGGAAGTCATGCCGACGGCGCGCATTACGGGGTATGTTCGCTCCGCCGCATGACGGATGAGGACTGCTCTGGGGGGCCGGGGATGCTCAAACCGTATCGCTTGGACGTGCACAGCCTGCGCAATCGATTCGTCGACGCACCTGATTCCCTGGGCGCCCGGATGCGACAACGCCGGTGGCAGACGCTCACGACCGTCTTTCCCGACATCGCATCGATGCGCGTGATCGACCTCGGCGGAACGGTCGAGACGTGGCTGCGGGCGCCGGTGCGGCCCGCCCACGTGCATGTGGTCAACCTGGAGGAGCACCCGCCGCAGACGCCGGACTGGATCCGCGCCGAGTACGGCGACGCGTGCGCGCTGCCGAAGGACATCCTGACCTCCGGCGACTACGACCTGGTGTACTCGAACTCGGTGCTCGAACATGTCGGCGGCCACGCCCAGCGGATGCGCTTCGCCGACGCGGTGCAGACGCTGGCCCCGCGCCACTGGGTGCAGACCCCCTACCGGTACTTCCCCATCGAACCGCACTGGCTCTTCCCGGGCTTCCAGGTCCTGCCGGTGAACGCCCGCGCGCAGTTGGCGCGGTACTGGCCGCTGGCGCACAGCCAGGCCGGGAGCACCGAGGAGGGCATGCGCTCGGTGCTGGGCACCGAGCTGATCAGCCGGTCGGAGATGGAGTTCTACTTCCCCGACTCGCGGGTGATCGGCGAGCGCATGGCGGGCCTGGTGAAGTCCCTGATAGCGGTCAAGAGGTCATGACCTCGGCAGACCCGCGGCCCTCGGCACGCGGCGCCCGCCCGACGACTCACGAGGAAGGAAGTCCGTGGACTTAGCCGAGGCCTGCCGGGTCGTGCGCCGGCGCTGGTACGTCATGGTTCCCGCACTGCTGCTCACCCTGGCCCTGACGGCCGCGGTCTACCTGACGGCTCCGGTGACCTACCGGTCGCAGAGCATGGTGGCGCTGCTCAACTCCCAACAGGCGGCCCGCGACTTCGACGGCAACCCGTTCCTGAGCACCCAGGCCTCACTCACCAACATGGCCGACAGCCTCGCCCGCAGTCTCAACTCCGACGGCTCGGCGGCGGACCTCAGAGCCCGGGGCGTGGAGGGGGCCTACCAGGCGATGCTGGCCGACAACGCCCAGGGGCCGCTGCTGGTGCTCACCGTCACGGGCACCGACCCGGACCGCGTCCTGACGTCAGGTCAGCTGCTGGCGGCGTATGCCGAGAACCGGCTGCGGCAGTTCCAGGCCGAGCAGTCGGTGGCCCCGAACGCCATGATCCGCATGACGACGATCCTGCCGCCGAACGATCCGCTGACGCAGGCGACGCGGAGCACGAAGTCCGTGGTCGTCGCCGGCCTGCTCGGCCTGGCCCTGAGCGTCGCGGCCGCCTGGTTCGTCGACGCCCGGCGCCGGCCGCGTCCGGCACCGGATCCGTCGCCGGCACCGGACGCTGTCGGGTCGTTCGTCTGACCGCCGGGGAAGCGCTCAGGTCCCGATGGGTATGCGCAGGAGCTGGCCAGGATAGATCCTGTCGGGGTCCGAGATCTGGTCCGGGTTGGCGCGCACGATGCGCGGGTACGCGGAGGCGTCGCCGTAGTGCGTCCTGGCCAGCGAGGACAGTGTGTCGCCCTTGACCACCCGGTGCTCGCGGTAGCCGTAGTAGCCCGGCACGATGCGCGGCCCGTAGATGACAGGGACGGTCACGACGTTGATCTCGCTGCCGTCCTTCGGGCTGACCTCGAAGACCTGGACGAACAGCCGGTCCAGCGCGAAGGACGCCTGACTCACGTCGACGCCGACGTGGAACTGGCCGTGTTCGCCGGTGCCGCCGCCCACCGTGAAGCTGCCCGTCACCTCGTCGTGGCCGTCCCCGACGCGGTACTGCAAGGTGGCCTCGAAGCCGGTCCCGACACCGCCCAGTTCGATCGGATCCCCCACCAGGTCGAGCGAGCGCGGCTGGTCGATGCGATTGGTCATGAGGCCTCCTTCGCGGGAGCGTGCTGATGCTCCCAGCTTGACGGCTCGTCAGGAAGGGTCAAGTCGTGCGTCGGACATTACGCCGAAAACCGTCCGTCCGGCGCGGGCCGCCGGAGGCCGGCGACCCGACTCACCGTGCCGCGGATCTCCGTGCCAGGCGCTGCTCCAGCCTGACGCGGCAGTCCGGCCACTCCGCCGCGGTGATGGAGAACATGGCGGAGTCGCGGAGCAGGCCGTCCTCGCCGGGGGCCCAGGACGGGGACCAGTTCCGCAGCACGCCCTCGAAGCTCGCACCCACCCCCGCGATCGCCGCGCGGCACTTGCTGTTGCGCGCGTCCGTCTTCAGGTCGACGCGCGCCGTCCCCCAGGTCTCGAACGCGTGGCGGAACAGCAGGTACTTGGCCTCGGTGTTGATGCCCGTGCCCTGGGCGGAGGCGGCGAGCCAGGTGAAGCCGACCTCGATCGCGCACAGGCCGTCCCCCGTGGGCCACGGCCGCGGTTCCCAGAAGCCGGTGGCCCCGACCGCCCTCCCCGACGCGCGGTCCACCTGCGCGTACGCGGCCAGCATGCCCGTGGCGACGCGGGCGTGCTGCGCGTCGATGTACGCCTCGACCCCGGCCGCGGTGGGCACCCAGGTGAACCCGTACGAGGTGCGGTTCTCCTCCGCGGCCGCCATCAGGTCCTGCGCGTGGTGGTGGTCCAGCGGCTCCAGGCGCACGCGTGCGCCGTCCAGAACCGGTCCCTCGAGCGTGAAACCCATGAAACGACCCACTCCACCTCAGTACGGATCGGACCCTGCGGACCACAGGTCCGGGCCATAACGTCGCAGACGCCTGGCCCCCGTGTCGCATGGATTTCGCGCCCCGCCGTCCTTGATGAGGCTCCGCTCCGAGTGGTGGAAGCCGACCTCCGCGACGAGGAAGGCCAGGTCGAGGGATTGGCTGCGGTTCAGCCGCGGGTCGCAGGCCGTCTCGTAGCGCTGGTGGAGGTCGTCGACGAAGATCTCGTCACCGCCGCCCACGCACTCGGTGACATCGTCACCGGTCAGCTCGACATGGATACCGCCCGGATGGGTGCCCAGCCCCTTGTGGACCTCGAAGAAGCCCTTGACCTCGTCCAGCACATCGTCGAACCGCCGCGTCTTGTGCCCGGACGCCGCCTCGTAGGTGTTGCCGTGCATCGGGTCGGTCACCCACGCGACCTGCGCACCCGACGCGGTGACCTTCTCCACCAGCACCGGCAGCTTGTCACGGACCTTGTCCGC